>JBLIMF010000026.1:0-21298 GCA_047638615.1 Gammaproteobacteria bacterium | reverse complement strand
AATTCTTGCACCGCAGCCACCATCGACCTCGAGGATCAACTTTCGAAGCCAACGACTGGTATCCGGTGATGTTCGCGGCCGTCGTCAACCTGGGATTCTTTGCTGGGTTCAATTGGAACGGGTTCGCCAGCCTCATACCGATCGGCATCGGTATCACCGCTTACGGCGCCGCCTACGCACTCGTGCACGACGTGTACATCCACGGTCGGGTCGGCTGGTTCGGCGACCGCAAGATTGCCGCCTTCGATCGGCTTGGCGATGCGCACCGCATCCACCACCTCTATAACGCCGCGCCATACGGAATGCTGCTCCCCGTGGTTCCCTCCCAGCTTCGTGATCGCGCCAGCCGCACCCAGCGGAACCCCCTCGCCAAGGTCTAAATCGCCCTCAGCCAGTCGATTGGTGCCCTTCGGGCCCGGTGACGCTGCGCTGCGCCGCCCGCACACCGACCTCAGCTGTTATCGAGTTGGGCATGATCGTCGAACATCGCCAACTGTTCGACGATGCGACTTCGTTCGGCCGCAGTGACCGTCGGGTCTTCGAGCCGTTCGACCAGCGCGGCCCGCGCATCAAACTGACAAAAATTGAACAGGTCGAATTCGTCATCAGCGCGCAGATGGCCGTCACCCTCGCCGCGTGCAATCTGCAGACCTCCGTACGCCGGGTAGGTCTGATTGCCGGGTACGGGCGAGCCGGCGTTGACCAACTCGGTCGCCGTCATGAGTTCGTACCCACGCGACTGAGCGATGCTGATCATGCGGGGCACAGCGGCTGGCGTGGGGCGACGGTTTCCGCCGTCGTGGTAAATCGCGAACGCACCGGTCCGTTGGGTCGAGGAGAACTGCGAAACGAGACTGGAGGCCGACCAGCGTGGCGCCACCCAATCCGACGTGGCCATATGTGTGTGGCACTCGTACATATTCTCCTGCACGCAGGTGTCCAGGACCGACGATCCCCTGGTGAGGCCCGGTGCCCGGTTCGCCACCGGTCGAACACCGGTCTCGGCCTGGATAATCTGGTTGTTCCCTGCGATCTGGCTGGCGAGCGACGATGCACGGTACGGCGTGTGAAAGATGCTGTGATTGCCGAGCTCGTGTCCCTCGCTGGCGATGTCGCGAGCGATCTGTGGGTACGCCCGGACGTTGACCCCGATCAGGAAGAACGTGGCCTTGACGTTGGCATTCGCGAGCGACCGCAGCACCGAATAGGTGTTGGCCGGAGACGGCCCGTCGTCGAAGGTGAACGCCATCTTCTGGCCCACAACGTCGACTCTCATCATGAAGTCGCCGGGATCCCAATGCTTGGGAGGCGGCGGGTAGATCTGGATCTGCTCACCTCGGTCGGCCGGACTCGTCGGCCTACCTGCTCGCACGTTGATGGGGGTACTGGTCGGGGTCGTCGCCTTGACAATGGCACCACCCGTTGCCAATCCAGCTCCCACTACTGCAGACACTTTCAAGAAGTGTCGACGCGAGGCCACCATCCGTTTCCCCTGTCGCCGACCTAGTCAGGCAACCATAGTCACATACGGCAACTCGCTTTTTTTTAAGCGGACAGCAGACCTTCGGCGGCCACGCTGAAGGCGATTGCCCGGTCCGCCTCCTCGGACGTGAGGGTGGCGGCATCGTCAGGGCCGAATCGTGGGACGGACGCTTGAAGTTCTGTGATTTCCGCGCCCAGAATTTTCTGAGGATCAGATCGTTCGATCCTCAGAAAACGAAGAGGCCGGAGGTGCCGGGGCCGGTGTGGGCGCCGACGCTCGGGCCAATCGTGTAGTGCACCGGTTCCTCGGCCAGCGCCGGGCGCCCGCGTAACGCGTCGGCCAGGTCGGCACTCACCAATGCGCTCGCCATATCCGACGTCCCAATGGCGACTCGCAGCCCGGCTGGCGCTGACGGCGTCCAGCCGAGGGCGTACTCGGTCATCGCTGCCACAGCGGCCTCGACGGTCTGCACGGTGGCGAGCACGGCCAGATCGCCACCTGCCATCGACAGCACCGGGATGCCGACATTCGAGGCCGCTTCGACACCAGCGCCATCAGCGCGGCCCGAACGTTCGATCAACTGCGGAACGCCGACGATGAACGTCGTGCCGAGCACACCGGCTCGCTCCTCGGCAATCAACGCTGCTGACTCGACGTCAGCGCCGTCGGCAATCGCGTCGGCAGCAGCCCACGCGCAGCACGAGATCCCAAAGCTTGCCGTGCCCGAGTCGACCAGCCGAACGGGCACGTCGACCATCTGAGCGGCGAGCCTCGCCGAGTTCAGTGTCCCGCTCATCGCTTCAGCAATATGCACCGAAAGAATCTCGGTACAGCCTCGCGCGGCCAGTCGCTGATACGCCGCAACAAACTGGCCGGGCGATGGCTGGCTGGTCGTGATCGTCGGCACCTTGCCGTCATCCCAGCTGGCGTAGAACGCTCGGGACGTCAGGTCGACACCTTCGAGGTGGTCGACGCCGTTAACCGTGACGGTGAGCGGCACGACCTCGATGCCGTACCGCTCGGCGAGCGATCCCGGTAGCTGGCTGTTGGAGTCGACGACGACGCCGATCATGCGGCATCGCTCTCGACGGGCACCTCAGTCGACTCGGCGGGCTCAGGTGGTGGGCCCGCGGCGAGAAACCGCTGAACGATGATTGCACTCGTGGTGGCAGCTGCGAGTGGAAGCAGCGCCGATGGCTTCGGGCCCCACAGGTTGCGCCAGCCCTTCGCCCACCAGAAAAGACCCCCGGCTACCCAAAACACACTTGAGGCGAGCGTCGCGATGAAGGCGCGCTGCTTCAACTTCGGGTTGGACACGGCGATTGCTGCAACGGCAACATCAATCGGGAAGTAGGCAGGAAAGGTCGCAAGGCATTGCCCGACGCTGCACGCCACACCCTTGCCCCCGCCGGTGAAACCCGTCCAGACCGGGTAGCAGTGGCCAACCACCGAGGCCGTACCGGCGAGGTGAGCTCCGGTCGGCCCTGCCACCAGAGCGCCAGCGCAGCACGCCAAAGCACCCTTACCGATGTCGCCGACCATGACGGCGGTGCCTGCTCTGGCACCAAGCACTTTCATCGCGTTCGTTCCGCCTGGGTTTCCGGAGCCGGTCTCGCGCAAATTTATCGATCCACCAGACAGTTTGCGAGCAACGATGTCTGCCGTCGGGAAGGTGCCGATGAGGTACCCAACGCCAATGGCCATGACGATTCGCTTGATGTACGAGGGAGTGCTCACGGGTGTCTAATTGTACGCCAGTCCTCCGCCACTCAAGGTTCGCGGCAATCGCGCGTGGAACGCAAGAGCTCCGCCGCTATATTTTCGTTGCTCTCAACGAGACGAGTTCACTCGCCTCAACGAACAGGCCCCCATCGTCTAGTGGCCTAGGACACCACCCTTTCAAGGTGGCGGCACGGGTTCGAATCCCGTTGGGGGTGCGGAAAGCCCTCGGGTTTTTCATAGCGGTTGCGGTGACACGCAATCGTTGAATACATAGCAATTCTGGTCCCGTGGTGAAGTCAGGAGTTCACGCCGGCCTGTCAAGCCGGAGGTCGCGGGTTCAAATCCCGTCGGGACCGCCAAATACATCAGAATCTGGTTTCGTAGCTCAGTCGGCAGAGCGCTCGCCTGAAAAGTGAGAGGTCACCGGATCGACGCCGGTCGAAACCACACAAAACACCCCGCTTGGTTCGCCAAGCGGGGTGCTGTGTTTTTCGGCCGATCTACTCGGACAACCTGTTGCGGGAAGCTGGCGGGCGGTCACACTGTGCCTGGCACAGTGTGACCGCTGCCTGTCAGCTGGCGTGGGTTTGGAGCTGGCCGCCTGATTCGGCGAGCGACTTCAGAAGCGGGCTGAGGTCCCAGTGCTTGCCACCGAGACGCTCGCTGTACTCCTCGACCTTGGCCGCGATCTCGGCGAGACCGATGCTGTCGGCCCAGTGCATTGGGCCACCGCGATAGACCGGCCAGCCGTACCCGTTGACCCACACGACATCGATATCGCTGCCACGGATGGCGATCTTCTCTTCGAGGATCTTCGCGCCCTCGTTGACCATTGGATAGAGGCAACGCTCAAGCACTTCCTGGTCGGAAACTTCACGCTGCTCGATGCCCTTGCCGATGGCGAAGTCTTTGATCAGCTGCTCGACTTCCTTGTCGGGCGTGGCCGCACGGGTCTCGGCGTCGTACGTGTAGTAGCCCATGCCGTTCTTCTGGCCACGGCGACCGTTCTCGCACAGCACTTCACGGATCGTCGAGGACGAAGACTTCTCTTGCTTCCAACCAATGTCAAGACCGGCAAGGTCACTCATCGAGAACGGTCCCATTGGGAAGCCGAAGTCGAACAGCACCTTGTCGACCTGGGCAGGCGTTGCACCTTCGAGCAGCATGCGCTCGGCTTCGGCACCGCGCATGAACAACATGCGGTTGCCGACGAAGCCCGGGCAGACACCGACCATGGTCGAGACCTTGCCGATCTTCTTGCCAATCGCCATCGTGGTCGCAACGACGCTGTCGGACGACTTGTCACCGCGGACGTTCTCGAGCAGCTTCATGACGTTGGCCGGGCTGAAGAAGTGCATCCCGATGACGCTTTCAGGGCGGCTGGTCACTTCAGCGATTTTGTTGACGTCGAGCGCCGACGTATTCGAGGCCAGCAGGGCACCCGGCTTACAGATCTCGTCGAGTTCCCGGAAGATCGACTGCTTCAGTTCCATGTCTTCGAACACAGCTTCGATCACCATGTCGCAGTCGGCGAAGTCTTGTTTGCTGGTGGAGCCGGTGATCAGCGCCATGCGCTCTTCGACCTGCTCGGGCGTGGTGGACCGTGAACGCTCGTAGTTCTTGCGGACAACGCCGAGGCCCTTATCGAGGGCGGCCTGATCGCGTTCGACGATGGTCACGGGAATGCCGACGTTGACGAAGTTCATCGCAATACCGCCGCCCATGGTTCCAGCACCGAGGACGCCGACCTTCTGGATGTCGATCAACGGCGTGTCTTTGGCGATGTCGGGGATCTTGTTCGCAGCGCGCTCGGCGAAGAAGTAATACCGCTGGGCTGCCGACTGCGGCCCGGTCATCAGCTCCATGAAGAGCTTGCCTTCGGTCTTGAGTCCCTCATCGAACGGCTGGTTACAAGCCGCTTCGATGCACTTGATGTTGTTCTCGGGGGCCAGGAAACCGCGAGTCTTGCGAGCGATGCCCTTGCGGAAGTTGGCGAAGATCTCTTCGTCGCCGGCATGCGCCTCGACCAGTTCGTTGCGGTCGCGGACCCGCACGAGCGGGAGGTTC
Source organism: Gammaproteobacteria bacterium (assembly GCA_047638615.1). GTDB lineage: Bacteria > Actinomycetota > Acidimicrobiia > Acidimicrobiales > Ilumatobacteraceae > Ilumatobacter_A. The sequence continues at coordinate 16,026 of JBLIMF010000026.1, read as the reverse complement.
TCGGCTACAGCATTGTTGGCGAAAGCAACGGCTGCGGCGCGGAGCTCGTCGAGGCCACCGTCAACGACGTCGTCGACGAGGCCACCGTCCCGAGCCTCGCTGCTACTGATATGACGACCAGAGGTCATCATCTCAAGTGCCTTGGCGACTCCGACCAGACGCGGCAGGCGCTGTGTGCCACCGGCACCCGGCAGCAGGCCGAGGTTGACTTCGGGCAGCCCGAACTTCGCCGAGGCGAGCGAGACGCGATAGTGGGCGCACAGCGCGACTTCGAGGCCGCCGCCAAGCGCTGTGCCGTGAATGGCTGCGATCACTGGGATCGGTGCGTCTTCCATCGCGGCCTGTACTTCTTGCAGACCGGCTGCCTTTGGCACGTTGCCACCGAACTCGCTGATGTCAGCACCGGCAATGAACGTGCGGCCATCACAGATGACCACGACCGCCTTCGCGCCGGATTCGACCGCCTTCTGCATGCCGTCGAAGAGGCCCTGGCGGACGTGCCAGCTCAAGGCGTTCACGGGCGGATTGTCGACGATGACGAGCGCGACATCACCTTCGCGTTCCAAACGGACGGTGTCGGTTAACTGGATCGATTCAGACATCCCATTATTCAACCAAATCCAAGCCTTCACATTCGATTCCGGGACCCATCTGATCACCCGCTCCCGTAACCCAGCAGAACCCAAACGGCTGCGAGCCGAGCCTGTCAAGGTCCGCCGTCGTTTTGTGATTGCATGAGCAGCGATGACTCAGACAGAAAACCACGACACCATCGGATTCATCGGCTTGGGAAACATGGGTGCACCGATGTGCGACCGCCTCCTCGAAGCTGGCTACACCGTCGTCGCATTCGACCTCGATCAGACCAAGGTCGAGCACGCCGTTGCTGGCGGCGCATTCGCTGCAACCTCGGCCGCCGACTGCGCTGCCCGGGCCGATGTTCTGCTCACATCGCTTCCCCGCCCGGACCACGTCGAGGCCGTTATGGAAGCGGGTGGCGCACTTGCTGCACTCCGCGCCGGGTCGCTCTGGGTCGACCTGACCACCAACCGCAAGGAGCTCGTTGCCCGCCTCGCTGAAGCAGCGCCTACGGGCGTCGACGTGGTCGACTCACCGGTTACGGGCGCCGTCGATGGTGCCCGCAACGGCCGGCTCACCCTTTTCATCGGAGGCGATGACGAACCCGTTGCCCGCGCCACGGCGATCCTCGAACACCTCGGGGTCGTCATTGCTTGCGGCCCGCTCGGAACGGGCAATGTCGTCAAGTTGGTGACGAACCAGCTCTGGTTTATTTCCGCAGCGGCACTCGGCGAAGGGTTCGCTGTCGGCATGGCACACGGCGTCGACCTCGGCGTGTTGTACCGGGCGATCATTGGGTCGGTCGGCGACAGTTTCGTGGCCCGCCACGACGGTCCATCGATCTTTGCAGGCCACTACGACCCGTCGTTCACCGTCGGCCTCTGTCTCAAAGACCTCGGGCTCCTCGAGGAGCTCCAAGGCGCCGTCACCGCACCAATGGTGATGACCGACGCCGCCCGCAGCGCGTTCCGCGACGCTGGGGATCGTTACGGCACCGACGTCGGAGAACTCCACGTCGCCAAACGACTCGAAGATGACGCTGGCCTGTCGTTCCGAATGGATGGCGACTGGACCCCACCCTGGGAAGTCGACGATGACTGATCTTGGCAACCTGATCGACCTCGAGCGATATCCGCTCCACCAACCGGACACGGCCGCGTACCGCGCTGCTGTGGAGGCCGCACGTGACGACCTGCAGGGGGACGGTTGCGCCATTATTCGCGACCTGGTTCGACCCGAAGCTGTCGACGCTCTGAACGCCGAGATCAACGACCGAAAGCCCACGACGCACTTCTCGACACAATTGATCAACCCGTACTTTCACACCGTTCGCGACCGTGCTTTTCCCGATCGGCACCCGATCAACACCTTCATCGAACGGTCGAGCGGCTTCATCCCCGGTGACTCGTGGCGCCTGGACGATGCAATGACGAGTCTGTTCCGCTCTCACGAGCTGACCAGCTTCCTCGAGCAGTGCCTCGGTGTGCCACAACTGCACTGCTACGCCGACCCGCTCGCCGGGTTGACTGCCAACGTCTTGGACCCCGGTCAGCAATTCACGTGGCACTTCGACACCAACGAGTTCGCTGTGACAGTCCTCGTCGACGAAGCCGACAGCGGAGGGCTCTTCGAGTACGTGCCGGCGATCCGTTCGGCAACAGACGAAGGGTTCGATGCGATTCAGGCAGTACTCGAAGGCGGTCGCGAAGGCGTCCGTACGCTCGACCTCCGGCCGCGCGACCTGCAGATTTTCCGCGGCCGGCACTCGCTCCATCGCGTCACACGGATACCCGAAACCTCGTCGGCACGACACGCCGCGATCTTTGCGTACACCATCGAACCGGGCGTGATTGGCCGTGTCGAGCGAACACGCCAGCTCTTTGGACGCGTACTCCCCGCACATGTCCGTGCTGAAGAAGCACGCGTCCGCAGCGACGCGCTCGTCGACTGACGCTCAACCTGCGAGCGCAGCAGACTGCCGTCAACCAATTGCTTCGAGGTCGCTCCAGAGGTGCCCGAGCGCACGGTGGACCGTGCCGGACTTACGAATCGCCATCCACTGATCGTCGGTTGCGATCCGATCGATGAGGTCAGCCAGCGCTGGCTGCTCGTCACGAGCGAGTTGCTCGGCTGACTGCCCCACAAGCTGTTCGAGGTTGAACGTCATTGCCAAGAGACGACCGAAGTAGCCAAGTGGCCCGTCGAACGGCCCCGTAGATGACGGTTGCCGCGCCGCCGTAAACGAGTGCTTGCCCCACAGCTCGTCGAGGCCCGCATAGAGCTCATCGCGAGCAGCGAAGTAGACGTGTTCGACGTTCATCGACATGGCGGCGGCCGCACACATCAGGCACGGCTCAAGAGTGGTGTACAGGTGCAGACCTGCAGCATCGAACTGGTCGAGTTCGGCAAAAGCATTCATCTCGGCGTGCGCCGTCATGTTACCCGAAAGCGTTCGTGGCGACCGTTGCTGCTGCATCACACGGTTGCGCCCTGCCGTCACGATGGAATCGTCATTGGCCGGGTCAACCAGCACTGCACCCACCCCAAACGTGCCAGCTCGGTACGCTGCCCAGGCCTCCTCGAACGCCACTTGCCAAGGCAGTGACAGTGATTTCCAGGTATCGGTCGCAGAACTCATCAAGATCAGTCAACCAGCAAGAAGGAGCGACACAGCCGAGCGGGCGAGAGCACGAGCGACCAGCCAAGCAGACGTGAGTTGAGCCGAGCGACAGCGAGTCCGGGCAACGCCCGGAAAAAACGGTTGCAGCGACTCCGTCGCTGCAGGCGACGGAGTCGCCAGTACGGCAAAGCCGAACTCAACCGCCTCTCTGCAGCGCGATCGCGATGTCGATCAACTCTTGATCGATACCGCAGTCGAGGGCGGCCTGAGTAATCGGGACAACTGAGGCTGGTTCGGCAGTTGCCGCGCCGAGCGCGAGAAGCTCGTCATCGCTCACACGTGAAGCCAATGTCTCGATTGCGCAGTTCGCAACGTTCGGCGCGAGGGCCACTTCGTCACGGGTCAGCAGGTCAAAGAGCACGCCGCCAACAAGTGCGGTCGGTCGTTCCGTGCCGAATCCCGACGGGTCGATCGCCGGGCCGCTCGGCTCGGCATCCGCCACGGTCGTGGTCGGTGCCGGAGCGATAGTCGTCGTGGTCGTCGTCGTGGTCGTCGGCAGCGGGGTGGCTGCATAGGCGACCTGATTGGACTGGCCAAACGACGTGTCGGCACTTGTGTACACGGCAACGATGCCAGCAGCGAGCGCCAGCACGGCGATTGCTGCACCGGCCGTTTGTTTGCCGGGGATCACGGCAGCCATACGCACCGAGGCCGCCTGATCGAAGCCTTGCTCTTGTGTTCCCAGCCAGCCGCGGTCGTCAGCCCATACTGCGAGCGGCGGCATGACAACCAATGCAGCCAGCAAGGCGATTGCCACGTTCAGTGTGACAATGATGCCGAAGTCGCGGAGCAGCGGCAGCGCTGATCCAATGAGCACGGCGAAACCACCAATGGTGGTCATCGCCGACGTGAAGAAGGCACGGCCCGTTCGACTTGCAGCAGTGTCGGTGGCCTCACGCGGGCTGAGGCCACGCTGTCGCTCTTCGAGGTACCGACCGAGAATCAGCACCGAGAACTCAGCACATGATGCAATGACCAGTGGGCCCGACACCGTGGTGAGGGGGCTCAACGAGAACCCGAGAAGACCAACGAACAGCGACGACACACCAACCGCCAGCAAGACGGGAACAAGCGCGAGCAACGCCCGCGGCGCACTGCGAAACCGTAGGACGAGGAAGATGCCGACAAGCATCAACGCGAGGTAGGTGAGGTTGGCGCGATTTGCCGAGAGGTTCTCGAGCAGCCCGATACCGACGGTGGCGAGCCCGGCAGGCGTGGCTCGAACAGCAGTCTGACCGTCCGGCAACTCGTTGAGCAGCACGCTGTCGGCCGCAAGGTCAAGTGCCGCGATACGCGCATCGAGATCATCGGAGAGACTCGTGACGAGGACGGCACGTTCCTCGAGGCCACTCGGTGCAAGACGCAGGTTGACCTGCGTCGCCGTGCCGTCGGCGTTGACGAGCGCTCGTGCGATGTCGGGCACGACGGCCTGCGCGGCTATACCCGCGCTGGCGACGTCAGCCGAGGTCGGTGCAATTTCGGTGGCGCCGTCGATCGAGATGATCTTGGCCATCGTGTTGACGAGGCTCGAAGAGGTGACCACCTCGGGCCGCGCCTCGGCATCGATCGTAAACTCGTAGATCATCTGTACGACGTCGGGGTCGTACACGTTGTTCGCCTGGACAAGGATCCCAAGCGTGGTTCCGAAGCCGGTCGACTTTTCGAGTTGGTCAATGTCGGCCACGGTTTGGCTGCCCTGGTCGATCCACTTGACCGGATCGGACTCGATCTTGGTTCCACCTTCAGCGAATACGCCGCCGATGAACAGCGCCATCGACATCACAATCAACGGGAGACCCAATTTGGTGGGCAGACCGCCGAGCTTGACAACGAGCTTCTCGACAGGCGAGACCGGCCGGTCTTGCGTTGGCTTCGACCACTCGCGGATGCCCAGCACCGACACCGGCACAACGATGCCCACGATGACCAACACCACAACGCCGACGGCAAGCAGCACGCCAAAGTCTTGAATCATCGGGACCTTCGAGATCCGCAGGGCCATGAACGCCAGAATCCCGGCGACCGTCGCTGCGATCAGGGGCGGCGCAACGTTGGCCACCGTTTCCGAAATCGGATGCGCTTCTCTGTCGAGGACCACTTCTTCTTCGACTCGGTTGTGAATCTGGATCGCAAAGTCGATTCCAAGACCGATCAAGATCGGCAGACCGGAGATCGTGACCAGCGACAGGTCGATACCGATCAGGCCAAGGATGGAGAACGACCACGCCACGCCGACCAGCACGGCGAGCAGCGGCAGCAGTCGCCAACGGACTTTAAAGATAAGGAACAGCACGACGGCCATGACGGCGAGTGCGGCCAAGCCGAGGGTCAGCATGCCGCCCTTCAGGTAGTCGTTGATCTCCGCGAGATACACCGGCGAGCCAGTGATCGTCAGATCGAAACCCACGATGTTCGCCGACTCGAGTACTTCGACAACCTTCTTGGTACCGGCGCTCTGCTCATCGAGCGTTGCGTTGCCAGCGAGGATGACACCGCCGACAGCCGTCTGGTTGATGGGGCCACCGTCGACATTGGGGAACGTCGAGGCGAGCGACTTGCGGATCTTCAACTCCTCAGCGGGCGGGGCGATGACAGAGCCACCTTGTGACGTGAATCCGTCGTTACCGAACACGAGCAATTCGACCCAGTCGGGGTTTTCGAGGGTCTGATCACCGGCGGCACCGCGTCGAGCGAGCGAAATGGTGATGTCGGCGCTGCGCGCTTCGGCGCCAGCGTCATCGCGGCCAGCTGCCGCCAGCAAGGCATTCGTGCCGACCGTGCTCGTGACCGGTTGGGATGTGACAAGTTCGGAACTGAACATGGCCGAGGTCAGTGGCGTGACGACCGAGAACACCTCAGGAATCTCTGCCAGTTCATCGTTGATCCGCTGGAACTCGGCGAGGTTATTGCCCTGCAGCAGGTCGCTGACGTCGACATCGGCACCGTCTTGAGCGGTGAAGAGCAAAATGACGGTCTCGCCGCCGAAGTTGTCCTGGAACTCGACATTGTCGATGGCGGTCTGCGAGTCAGGGTTGAGGTAGCTGTCTTGGCCGGTCGCGAACTCGATCTGACGAGCACCGAGTGCCAACACTGCGGTGATCACGATGACCGCAGCGAGCACGATCTTCCACTGCTTGCCAAGCTGCACGCCAACGGTGCGCCAGAACTGTTCCATAACAAATCCCCTCAATAAGTCACCTCACGCACGATCGAGCGCGAGCCCCCAAACCGACAATAAGGCCTACCGACGCTCGAAAGAGCGTCTGCAACCAATCATCAGGTCGCGGCCAATTCGGCCGCTAACTATTTCGGCCTGTGCCGGCAACCGCAGCAGCCGAACCTCAGGTCCCGAAACCAAAACCAAGGTCCGGCGCAGTGAGCAGCGGTCGATAGTCGATGCCTTTGTTGGCTGCCATTGTCGCACATGTGCCGCCACGATCAACGATGACGGTCATGAAGACGGGGAGCGCTCCGAACGCCGCTACTTCGTCGGCGGCTTCGATCAGCGATGTGCCTCGCGTCGTCGTATCTTCAGTGACCAGCACCCTGTCACCAGCCTGCAGCGCGCCAGCAATACGACCCGTGATGCCACCCTGCTTTGCTTCCTTACGAACACTGAAGCTGCGCAGCGTATGTCCGCGAGTCGCAGCGACTGCCTGGACTCCATACGCCACAGGATCACCACCCATTGTCAAGCCGCCAATGGCGTCAATGCCATCGAAATCGGAACCGAAGACTTCGATGAGTGCATCGGTAACCGCGATGATGCCATCAGCACGACATGCCGTCTGCTTGGTGTCGAGGAACCAGGTGCTCTTGGCCCCCGATTTGAGTACGAAGTCACCGGTCTTCACCGAATGCTCCATCACATGGGCGCGGAGCCGATCGAGCGTCGGCGAGAGGTCGGGAAGCGCGGCATCACTCATGGCTGGCCGAATATACCGGGGTGAGGCCTTCCCAATGAAGAAAGTCGCGCAAACTGCGGCAACGCAAACGGTCAGGGTTTGGCGGCGCGATCGCGCAGCAAGACTTCCTGTGCCACCGTCGCAACGTGCGCACCATCGGCGGTAAAAACGTGCCCCAGAGCCAGGCCGCGCCCTCCGACGAAATGCTGGCAGGTGAAGTCATAGAGGTGCCACCGGTCGGCGCGCAGTGGACGGTGGAACCAAATCGTGTGGTCAAGGCTGGCGCCGAAAAAGCGATCTTCCTCGCCCATCGCAGCCGCGGCCTCCGGGTGCGCATGCATCACCGCCTCCGTAGGGATGTCGTCCGAGAGAAACGCCAGCCACGAGCGGTGCAGCAGCTGAACCGCTGCATCAGCCGGATCACCGAGCTCGTGGTTGACCTTCATCCACACGACCGTACGTCCTGCGCCACCGCGACTCGAGCTTTGGACTGCCTCTGCCGGCACCACGGCTCGATCGAAGGTCTCTGTCCACGACGACGGCTCCAACGAGTCGGCCGCCGGAACGTCCGGCATGAGGATCGACTGGACGCTGGCCGCCGGTTCGGGCCGCTGGAACGAACTCTCAGCGTTAAGGATTGCGCCGATTGCCTGCCTGGCGACCACTCGACGAGTGGAGAAACTTCGCCCGTTCCGGATCCGGTCGACTTCGTATCGAACGGGTTCAGTGGCGTCACCACGACGAATGAAATAAGCGCGAATGGAATGCGGTTCCATATCGACCTCAACCGTCAAAGTCGCGGCGCGTAAGGCCTGCGCAACAATCTGGCCACCGTACAAACCGCCCCATGGATACTGCGGGCCTGTTCCAACGAAAACATCGCTGCCGTGTTGAGAAAGTTCGAACATCATCAAGAATCTATTAGACACCGTCAATCAAACGCCAATACCTGAGTAGGGTGTGACTCATGGCAGTAAAACGTGGTCCAAAGACGCCAATGTCCGATGAACACAAAGCCGCACTCGCAAAAGGCCGAGTTGAAGGTCGTATTGTTCGCGACTACCTCGAGGGTCTGCGCGCCACAAAGCCGAAACGAGGCCGTAAACGGACGGCGGAAACGGTGACCGCCAGGCTCGTGGCAATCGATACGGAACTTGAAATTGCATCGCCGATGACCGAACTACTTCTGGTCCAAGAACGTCGCGATCTCCGTGCCGAGTTGGAAACAATGTCGGAAACAATTGACATGGTGCAACTCGAGGCAGAGTTCGTCGAGGTCGTCAAAAGCTACAGCGAAAGCAAGCACATCTCGTACCAGTCGTGGCGTGACGTGGGTGTCGAGGCAAGTGTCCTCAAGGCTGCTGGCGCTTCTCGTAGCGACTGACTCACCAGTTCGACGATGTCTGCCGGCGACCCTCAGGGCATCGTCGCAACGTCATCAAATCAGACTTGGATCGCGTCAACCTCTTCGAAAACACGACCGAGATTCGACAACGAACGACGCAAGTCGAATGCGTCGTCAAGCACGGAGTTGTCCACGTCGCTATCGGCTTCAAGTAGCGACCTGAAGTCAACGCCATCATCCCACGCCTGCATCGCATTGCGCTGCACGATTCGGTACGCCTCGTCGCGGGTCTTGCCCATCTGCACCAGTGACAGCAGCACCGGTTGGCTGAAAACCAACCCGTAGCTGGCATCAAGATTCGCCTGCATCCGCTCGGGCATGACGACCAGCCCCGACAGCAAACGGCGCAATCGCAGCATCATGTAATAGGCGAGTTGCGACGAATCTGGAAGGATCACTCGCTCAACCGACGAGTGGGAGATATCTCGCTCATGCCACAGGGCGATGTCTTGCAAGCCAGCGAGAAGGTTCGAGCGAACGACCCGAGCAAGGCCGGAGATCGTTTCAGCAGAAATTGGATTCCGCTTGTGTGGCATTGCCGACGAACCCTTCTGCCCAGGCTTGAAGCCCTCCTGCACCTCGCGAACTTCAGTCCGCTGCAGATGGCGGAGTTCGACCGCCATCAATTCGCATGTAGCGGCGACTGACGAGCACGCATACAGGAACTCGGCGTGGCGGTCACGGGCGACGACCTGGGTGGCCGGTACGGGTTTGAGATCGAGTGCGTCTCCGACGAATTGTTCGACTTCAGGCGGGATGTTCGAGTAGGTACCGACTGCCCCGCTCAACTTCATGACTGCAACCGTGTGACGTGCAGTACGCAGGCGTTCGCGGTCACGTTCGACCTGCAGAGCCCACAGGGCAACTTTGGCGCCAAAGGTCGTCGGCTCCGCGTGGATGCCATGTGTACGGCCGATCATCACGGTGTCGCGGTGCTCCCGCGCCATTTCGATCAACGTGCCCAGCAGTTCAGTCGACGCCTCAATCATCAGATCAGCGGCATCACGCATTGCCCAGCACAGCGCTGTGTCGCCAACATCGGAGGATGTGAGTCCGTAATGAATCCAGGACCCTGCCGGGTCGTTAATCGCGTCCTGGGTGACGTCAACGAATGCGGCGACATCGTGGTCGGTGACCGCCTCACGATCGAGGATTTTCTGCAGGAACGCGTCGTCGGCGACCGGGGCGTTGGCCCGACAGATCTCCGCGGCCTCCTGCGGGACAACACCAATTGCGGCGTGCCCTTCAGTAGCAAGCAACTCAACCTCGAGCCAGCGAGCAAACTTGGCCGCGTCCGACCAGACCGCGTCCATTTCAGGAGTTGAGTAACGCGGAATCATGAAGCAACCCCGGGTGTTTCCCAGATCAGGTAATCGTCGCGTTCGGCGCCGACGCCGACAACGTTGACCCGCACGCCGACTTCGCGTTCGACAACTTCGATAAACGCCTTTGCCTCGGCGGGCAGATCATCTGATTCGCGCAGCTTGTTGATCGGTGTCTTCCAGCCGGGCAACACTTCGTAGACCGGTTCGATCCGTTCGAGCACGTCGTACTGGTCCGGATAATCAACGACCGGTTTGCCATCGAGGGTGTAACCGGTACAAATCTTCACCGTGTCAAAACCGTCGAGGATGTCGAGCTTCGTGAGCGACAATTCGGTCAGCGAGTTGAGTCGCACCGCATGGCGCAGCATCACGCAGTCGAGCCAGCCGCAACGACGAGCGCGGCCAGTGACCGTGCCGAATTCGCGACCGACCTCGGCAAGCGTTTTGCCGTCGTCGTCAAACAACTCGGTGACAAACGGGCCGGCACCCACACGGGTGGTGTACGCCTTGGTGATCCCGACAATCCGGCTGAGGTCGCGTGGGCCAAGGCCCGAGCCGACCGAAGCGCCGCCCGCTGTCGGGTTCGATGACGTGACGTACGGGTATGTGCCGTGGTCAAGATCGAGGAACGTTGCTTGCGCACCTTCGAGAAGGACGTGGGCCTCTTCGGCCAGCGCATTGTGCAACAGGCTGATCGTGTCGGAAAGATACGGCACCAGACGTGCGCCGTATGTCGAGAACCGCTCGACCATCTCCTCGACATCAAGTTCGTCACCGCCGGCCTCGCCGATCAGCTTGTTCTCGACCGTTGCCCGCTCGCGGATCAGTCGGGCAAAACGTTCGGGGTCGCGAACGTCGCCGGCACGGATGCCGACTCGGCGCATCTTGTCGGCGTACGCCGGGCCGATGCCACGCAGTGTGGTCCCGAGCTTGTCGTCACCACGCATTGCCTCAGAAATCGCGTCGTGACTCTGGTGCCACGGGAAGATCAGGTGAGCGCGAGTGGAAACTTTGAGGTCGGAACAGGAGTTTCCCCGAGACTCAAGCATGTCGACCTCGCTGAAGAGCGTCGGCATGTCGATAACGACACCGTTGCCGATCACCGGGATCACATGTGAGTACAGGATGCCCGAAGGCACGAGTTGTAATGCGTACTTCTCGCCGTCGACCACCACGGTGTGACCCGCGTTGTGGCCGCCCTGGTAGCGCACGACATAGGCGTGCTCTTTCGACAACAAGTCGATGACTTTGGCTTTACCTTCGTCGCCCCATTGGGCTCCGATGACGACCGTGACTGGCATTGACGCTCCCCTTCGCAGGGTGTGAGAGAAATCCGACCACCGCTCGACGTGCCGAGCGAAAGTCGCGAATGGAACGTGATGTGACACTAGTGGCAGGCGGTGCGACCTCAGTCATCTGTTGGATTCTCTGCCGTGCTTTTTGTCAAGCCGATTGCACAGCGGGTTCACACCAGCAGTGCGTCGGTCATGACTTCGACGAGCGCCGGGCCAGGGTGGGCGAACGCTTCGACCAGCGCTTCATCGAGATCTTCGAGTCGATCGACCCGAATGCCCTTTGCCCCGCACAGTTCGGCGAAGGCGGCGAACGATGGGTTGTGGACGTCGGTCTGCCACACGTCGAGGCTCGCAGCGCGCTGCTCTTTGCTGATCTTGCCGAGTTCGGAGTTGTTCATCAGGACATGCGTGATGTTCATGTTGTACTTGACCGCCGTGGTCATCTCCATCGCGTACTGCCCGAAACCGGCGTCGCCAGACACACCGACGATTTGGCGGTGTTCTCCAACTGCAGCCCAGGCGCCCATCGCTGCAGGAAACCCGAAGCCAATCGAGCCGAGGTAGCCGGACATCAACACGTCTTGATTGGTGACCTCGAAGTACCGGCCAAAGCTGTAGGTGTTGTTGCCGACGTCGACGCAGACCACTGCGTCGTCATCAATGTGGCGCCCCAGCGCATCGAACAGCGACGCCGCATTCAACCCGAGGCCGTTGTCATCGGTCCGACGGCTCGCCTTCTCCGCTCGCCAAATCGCCCAGCGCTCGGCGATCTCTGCCCGTAGATCGGTACACCCATGATCGGCACCGACGCGCTCTGCCAGCAGGCGGGCGGTGACCGCGCCGTGCCCGAGCACCGGAACCTCGACCGAATGGAAGCGGCCGAGTGCCATCGGGTCGAAGTCGACTTGGATGATTGGCTTGTATTCGGCGATACCCGTGTGGTTCGCGAACGAAGCACCGAAGACGATGAGAAGGTCAGACTCGTTCATGAACCAACTGGCAATGGGCGTACCGCTGCGGCCGAGTACACCGCAACCGAGCTCGTGGTGATCTGAGATCGCGCCTTTGCCCTTGAAGGTCGTGGCAATCGGGGTACCGAGCGCTTCGGCCAGGGCCGTGATGGCATCCATGTCGCCTCGTGCTCCGTGACCGACGACGATCATCGGTCGTTCTGCGCCTCGGATCATCTCAACTGCGGCTGCGAGCGCCTCTTCAGGAGGCGACACCTGACGGCTCGCGACTCGGCCGAGCGGCCCGCCGGCCTCGGCCTGGCTGGGTTCGGTCTGCACCTCGTCGGGCAGAATCAAGTGGGCGACGTTCCGTTCGACGAAGGCTGTTTTGCAAGCCATGTTCATCAGTTCAGCATGGTTCGATCCGGAGTGGACCGACTCTGAGTACCGCGCGACGTCGGAGAAGGCACCTTCGAGATCGGTGTCTTGGAAGGCGCCTCGGCCTTTCACCTTCGACGGGACCTGGCCCGAAAGGGCCAGCACCGGGGCCCGGTCGACCTTGGCGTCGTACAGACCGGTGAGCAGGTTGGTCGAACCCGGCCCGGCGATACCGAAACATGCCGCAATGTCGTTGGTCAGTTTGCCGTAAGCGCTTGCGGCGAATGCCGCAGCGCCTTCGTGGCGAATGCCGAAGAACCGCAGATCGCCGCGCTCTTCAGCAACGCGCATCGCATCGGCGAAGCCCAGGTTCGAGTGGCCGACCATGCCGAACACCGACGTGACACCCCAGTTGACCATGGTCTCGACGAGGACGTCGCTGACGGTGCGCTCGCGCTTGGGGTCGGCGGGCACGGCGACGTAGATGCCGTCGTCGCGCTCGTCGATGTCGAACGAGGCAACCGTGTCGTCGCTGCCGTCAGGCGCCTGGCCGGTGCACGGGTGGTAGTCGTAGCCGTGCCACGGGCAACGCAGCCAGCCCTTCTCGATCGACCCCTCCCCGAGCGGGCCGCCCTGATGCGGGCATGCGTTGTCGATTGCCCCATACGTGCCCTCATGATGGGAGACCGCGAGCGAGCGGCGGCCAACCGTGACGGTCGTAACTCGACCCTCCGGAAGCTCGTCGGGCCCAAGTACGCGATGCCAGTTGTCACTCATCGACACACCGTACGTCACTTCATCCGTCGCGTTCCGGGGCCAGTCGAAGGGCTCGACGGTAATCTTGGTTGCATGAACGTGATGCGACGTCAGGTGTGGAACGAGATGGGCCGCGATGCTCGGGCCGCCCTGATGCACCGCGGTATCGACGACATCTTCGACCCGGAATTGCGAGCCTCGATCGGCATCATTCTTGACGACGTTCGCCTTCGCGGCGACGCAGCCGTCTGTGATGCACTGGCCAAGTTCGACGGAATATCGCTCACGCCTGACCAACTCCGAGTGAGTCCCTCCGAATTCGAGCAGGCCGTAGTGTCGAACGCTGTCGACGAGGCCATCGACGATGCAATCGCCCACCTGCGCACCTTCAATGAAGCACAGATGCAGCAGTCTCGTGACTGGAGCATCGAGAGCGAACCGGGTCTGACCGTCGGCGAGAAAATCACACCGATCAGCTCGGTCGGCCTGTTCACGCCGTCCGGCAAGGCGAGCTATCCGAGTGTCGCGTATCAACTCGCTGTTCCGGCAGTTGTCGCCGGGGTCCCCAAGGTGTCACTTGTCGTTCCGCCTGTCCCCGGCGGATCAGGCGAGATCGACCCCGCGGTGCTCGTCGTTTGCCGCAAGCTTGGCATCGAGAACGTCTTCCGCGTCAACGGCCCAGCCGGCATCGCAGCCCTCGGCTTCGGCACCGAGTCGATCGATAAAGTTGTCAAGATCGTCGGCCCCGGTTCACCCGCCGTCACGATCGCCCAAGTCGAAATGCAACGGTTCGGCACATCGACAATGATGCTCCTCGGCCCCACCGAGAGCCTCGTCATCGCGGACCAAACTGCCGACCCGGTCCGCCTGGCTGCTGACCTGCTGATCGAGGCGGAGCACGGCACGGATAGTTCGGTCGTGTTGCTGACGACATCGACTGGTCTCGCTGACGCGACCGACACCGAACTCGATCGCCAGCTCGCCGCGCTGCCCGAGGTGCGCGCCGCAGCTTGCCGCGCCTCGCTCGGGCCGAATGGTGGATGTGTGCTCGTCGACGATCTCGATACAGCCATCGCTGTTGCGAACGACTACGCCGCCGAACACCTGCAGGTTGCTGTCGCCGACGCCGACGTCGACCGCGTCGTCGACGGTTTGGTCAACGCCGGCGAAATCTTGATCGGCCAAGACACGCCGTTCAGCGCTGCCAACTTCATCCTCGGCTGCCCGGCCTCGCTGCCGACGAGTGGCTTTGCTCATGTGGCGTCAGGGATCACCGCCGATGCTTTCTTAAAGCGAACCGCTCTTGCTCGCGCCGACGGCACCGCCATCCGCCGGATGGCTTCGAACGTGATTGCGCTGGCCGATCATGAGGGCTTCCCCGCGCATGCAAACGCGCTGCACCTTCGCGCCGCCACACACGTCCAAGAACGCTGAGACACGTGCGCTGACGCCATGGCAACGGTCCTGCTCGTAAGACGCGGACGAACGAATCAGTGAACCGCTCGTCCGCGTCTTACGAGCAGAATATTTCGACGTCGTTCATGTCGCTGCTGGCATTCCTGCGTTGCAGGCTGTGAACGAAGCACGACCCGATCTTGTACTCCTCGATCTCACCCTGCCCGATATCGACGGCCTCGACGTCTGCCGCAAGATCCGATCCGAACATCCGGATCTGCCCATCATGATGCTGACTGCTCGCGAAGAGGAGATGGACGTCATCGTCGGGCTGAACGCTGGCGCGGACGACTACGTCGCCAAGCCATTCCGGCTTGCCGAACTGGTTGCGCGTATCCGTGCCCGTTTGCGCATCCCTGAACACACCGGGCCGATCCCCATGCCGACCAAGTTGGTCGGCGCGGGAATCACCCTCGACGCGACATCCCGTCGATGTCAGGTGATCGACGGCGACGGGACCAACGTCGAAGTCGAGTTGACGACCAAAGAGTTCGATCTGCTTGCGCTGCTGATGCAGCGGCCCAACGTGACCATCAAGCGCGAGGAGATCATGGCCGAAGTGTGGGACAAGAACTGGTGGGGTTCGACCCGGCTCGGCGATGGCGACTTCACCGCCGATGTAACGCACCAGTTGCGGACCGGCCTCACCGGGGGTGCGATGCGACTCGAAATCTTAGAGCGCCACAACGATCCGGAGGTTGTTGGGGAAGCGGCCGCAATCTTCGACCGGCCGACCGACCACCAAGCGGCACACGGCCGTGGGCTTTCGCTGGCACGTCGGCTGACGGAGGCTGACGGAGGCCGCCTGGAACTCGAGGCGCTGCAACCAGCGACATTCAAGCTCTCACTTCTCACCGTGCGGAGTTGAGGGCCGCCGCGCGTGTTCTGGCCTTGGCCGAAAAAGAGGAAATCCCGGGATGGAAGCCCGGGATTTCCTTGCAGCAATATCTTGAAACGAATTACTTGAAAGCAATATCTTGATCAGTTCCCCGTAAGGAATGACACTACTTTGACAAATTGCAGACTCTTCTTGGGTCAAAATTGTGTCGAGAAGTGAGTCAATTTCTCACGTCACCCTTCGGCAGCACCGACGACGAGGCTCGAATGTTCGTCTGGCCCTGGCCGAACGGTGATCCGCCCGCCGTCTGGGACAGTGCCGTTGAGGATGAGCATCGCCGCAGGGTCGGCGATCTCACGCTGGATGATCCGCTTCAACGGACGCGCGCCGAACGACGGGTCGTAGCCCTCATGAGCGAGTTGGGCCATGGCTGCATCGTCAATGTCGAGCCCAATCCGCT
>JBLIMF010000025.1:0-21435 GCA_047638615.1 Gammaproteobacteria bacterium | reverse complement strand
CAGGCGACCAGCGTCAGCCCAGATCGCATCCTGGAGCATGCCAACGCCGATCTCTTCGTAGCTGATGACGTTGAAGTCGTCAGCGGTATAGAGCTCGCCGGTGTCAGGGTTGATGGCCTCGAGGACCTGGGCGTACTCGTTGTAGGTCATTGCCTCGGCGGCATCGATCTCGCCTTCGAGTAGCGCGACCATGTCGAACTGCTGACCAACAAGAGTGACGTCGGTCGCCGGGTCGAGACCTTCAGCGCCAATCGCAGCGAACAGTTCGTACTCGTTGCCGAAGCCCCAGTTGCCGACCGTTTTACCGGCAAAGTCAGCCGGTGAAGTAATCCCGGAGTCAGCGAAGCTGACCTGTAGCGTGCCGGATCGCGCGTACACCTGTGAGATGTTCACTATGTCAGCGCCTGCCTCACGGGTCTGGAGTGCCTTGGGAACCCAAGCAATGGCGAAGTCGACGTTGCCGGTGGCGAGTTCAGCCTGCGGCACGATCTCGACGGCGCCTTCCTTGAGCTCAACGTCAAGGCATTGGGCTGCAAAGAAGCCCTGGTCGGCTGCTGCGTAATATCCAGCAAACTGTGCCTGAGTGAACCACTGCAGCTGCAAGCTGACCTGGTCGACTGCCTCGCAGGCCGCAGCGTCGCCGCCCGAACCTACCGAATCTGCCGCCTCGTCACTGCCGCAGGCCGCGGCAACAAGCCCCAGCACTGTCGCACCGACGGCAATTGCCTTCAATGATTGCTTCCTGTTGGTCATGGTTCTCTCCCCCGAGGCTTCCCTCAGTTGTTGTCGGTTGTTCAGGTGAATTTGTCCGCTGGCTGCTTGCCCCGTTGGAGGCGCTCGAGCGCGACCGAGATCATGTAGAACGTCAGGCCCAACGCCGATGCTCCGATTACATATGCCCAAGTGACATCTTTACTACCGTTGAGGCTGCTCCGGACGCCGGTCGCAAGACCGTTCTGGACACCGCCAAAGTACTCGGCAACGAAGGCCGTAATCACCGCCAGAGGAGCCGAGATCCGCAACGCTGTGAAAAGATAGCCGAGCGCATTCGGCACGCGAACTTTCAACAAGATCGCTGACGCAGAAGCCGCGTACGAGCGCATCAGCTCAAGGTGTGTCGTGGACACCTGACGGAGGCCTTTACTCACATTGACGAAGACGACGAAGAAGACGATGAGTGCCACCATGAGGCGGCGCGGTATCTGGCTCGTCGTACCGAACAACATGTTGTTGAGTACCGGCACGATCACCACGATCGGGACTGCGTTGAGCGCAACCGCTAACGGCGTGATGAGTTCCTCAAGCAGCCGGAAGCGAACCGTAATCAAGCTCATCAGGACGCCCATGAAGGTGCCAATGAGCAACCCCACCAAGGCGTTCGTGCCGGTCACCAGTGTCTGCTCGAAAACCTCGCTCAACCGCACGGTGAAGGCCGACCAGATTGCGGTTGGCGCCGGCAGCACGAACGGTTGGATGTCGAAGCCTCGAACGAGGAGCTCCCAGAGCGCGAGAAAACCAACACCAAAGGCGAGCGGCGGCCAGGCCGCTCGGACGAACTGGCGTATCGCTGTACTCACCGGTCTTCGATCCCCCGAGCGCCGTCTCCCAATTCGGCGCCGCGCAGTGCTTCTCGAACTTCGGTGATCTTCTTGTAAAAGGAATCGCCCTCGCGGGTGCCTTCGTCCCGGTTTTTACCGAGGCCAACATCGATGACGTCAGTGATTCGACCCGGGCCCGCCGACATGACCACGACGCGGTCAGACAGATAGACCGCCTCGGGAATCGAATGCGTTACGAAGACCACCGTGGTGTTGGTGACTTCGCAGATCTGCAGCAGTTCGGACTGCATGTGTTCGCGGGTCATCTCGTCAAGGGCCCCGAACGGTTCGTCCATCAACAAGAGCGGCGGGTGCGACGCCAAGGCACGCGCAATGGCGATGCGCTGCTGCTGGCCGCCCGACAGTTGCCACGGCATATGCGCGCCGCGATCAGGCAACTTGACCAGGTCGAGCATCTCTTGTGAGCGCGCCGCCCGCTTGGCTTTGTCCCAACCTTTGAGTTCGAGCGGCAGTTCGATATTTTTCGCGACGGAACGCCAATCGAACAGGCCTGACTGTTGGAACGCCATGCCGTAGTCCTGGTCGGCACATGCTTGCTTCGCCGACTTGCCATTCACCTCGACGGTGCCCGCCGTTGGTTCGATGAGGTTTGCAATGAGGCGAAGCAAGGTCGACTTCCCGCAGCCTGACGGCCCAATCAGCGATACAAATTCACCTGAATCGACAGTGACATCAACATCGCGCAACGCGTCGACTTGACCTGACTTTTCGGCGTTGAACACCATTGAGATGTCACGAACATTGACTGCCGGTTGGCTCGTCACCCTCGCTCCTCCTGCGGACGATTCCGCATTACGTACGTTTCACAACCGACGATCATGGCAAACATCACGAGGCCGAGTACCGCCGCAGCGAACACTGCTGCGTACACCGAGGCCGGCTGTGACGTGACCTTCTGGCTGTAGTCGATGGTCGCATAGCCGACGCCGCGGAGCCCACCGAGAGTGATCTCGGTGACGATGACGCCGATCACCGCTGCGGTTGCAGCAAGCTTCAGTCCTGGAACCATATATGGAATCGCTGTGGGGAACCGCAGCTTCCGTAAGGTCGTCCACCACCCTGCGGCGTAGCTCGCCATCAGCTCGAGTGAGGCTGCTGGGGCCGCTTGCAAACCGCGCAACGTCGACACCGTGATCGGGAAGAACGACAGGAAAGCTGCAAGCACAACCGCCGATGTCCATTGAGGCCAATCGAGGCTGCCACGAATCGCCGTGACCTGGGGGGCCAGCGCGATCAGCGGGATGGTCTGCGACAGGACAACGTATGGCAGCAGGCCTCGCTCGACGATTCGGAAGCGCGCCATCACGACAGCCAGCAACACACCGATTCCGGTGCCGACAATCAAACCTGCGACCGACATTTGGAACGTGTACCAGGAGTATCCGAGCAGTACTTGCCAGACCAGCTGGCCGCGCTGGCCAATTGCCGGACGAGTCAGCTCTGCGAACATTTCCCAGGTGTGCGGCATCACACGATCGTTGGTTTTAGGAATCAGCCTCCACCCGAAGATGTCGCCTCCCGCCTCGGGCCCAACAGCTTTGTAGATCTCCCAACAAACAGCGACAAGCCCCAGCGCGACGACGAACAAGACGGAGCGGCGGACGGCGCTTCTCACTCTCCTGGTCACCATGTCGTCAGTCCCTCCCCTGAGTACCACTCACCGCTTTGCGAGCGTCGTCTCGGCGATCGCAGGAATCACGTGTTCGCCATACTGCTGCAATGTGTGGTCCTTGCCATCATGCTGGAGATACACCGCGAACTGGTCGACGCCAAGCTTGCGAAGTGCTTCAAGCTTTTCCAAATGTGCCTCAACAGGGCCAAGGATGCAGAACCGGTCGATGATCTCGTCGGGCACAAACGACGTGTGGCTATTACCAGCTTGGCCGTGTTCGTTGTAGTCGTATTCTTTCCTGCCTTGAATGTAATCAGTGAGGGCTTGGGGCACTGGCGCGTCATCGCCATAGCGGCTCACGATGTCTGCGACATGGTTGCCGACCATGCCTCCGAACCATCGGCACTGATCGCGCATGTATTCGATGTCATCACCGACGTACGCGGGTGCAGCGATGCACATCGTGATGTCGTCGGGGTTACGCCCGGCGTTGCTGGCAGCGGTGCGCACTGCATTGATCATCCACTCGGTAATCGACAAGTCGGCCAGCTGCAGGATGAAGCCGTCGCATGTCTCACCGATCATCTTGAGGGCTTTCGGACCGTACCCCGCCCCCCAAACTTCGAGTTCGCTCTTGGCAGCCCACGGCAACGTGATGGTTGCACCGTTGTAGTCAACGCTGCGGCCATTGCCGAGTTCACGAATGACCTCGACGGACTCACGAAGGGTTGCCAAGGTGGTTGGCTTGCCGTTCGTGACGCGGACTGCTGAGTCGCCGCGGCCGATGCCGCACACGGTTCGGTTGCCGTACATCTCGTTGAGCGTGGCGTACGTGGACGCCGTGACCGTCCAATCCCGAGTCGCCGGGTTGGTGACCATTGGCCCGACGATCACCTTGCGCGTCTCGTTGAGAATCTGAGAATAAATCACATATGGCTCTTCCCACAGGATGTGGGAATCGAAGGTCCAAACATGGCTGAACCCGTAGTTCTCGGCCCGTTTGGCGAGATCCACCACGCGTGAAGCGGGTGGAGTGGTTTGCAGTACGACTCCGATATCCATGATCAACGCTCCACCAGGTCGCCGTACGCCTCTGGCCGGCGGTCGCGATAGAACTGCCAGCCATCGCGTACTTCGCGAAAGACGTCCATGTCGAGGTCGCGGATGATCAACTCAGAGTTATGCGCGTCGGCCTTGTCGCCGACGTACTGGCCACGCGGATTGACAAAGTAGCTCTGCCCGTAGAAGTCGTTGTCGCCGAGATCTTCGATACCAACCCGGTTGATCGCACCGACGTAAAAGATATTTGCGCATGCTGCAGCAGGCTGCTCGATGCCCCACAGATACTCCGACAGGCCGCGGTGCGTCGCAGACGGGTTGAAGACGATTTCAGCACCGTTCAAGCCCAGCGCACGCCATCCTTCGGGGAAGTGTCGGTCGTAGCAGATGTACACGCCGACCTTGCCGACTGCGGTGTCGAACACCGGGTACCCACCATCGCCTGGCTTGAAGTAAAACTTCTCCCAAAAACCCTCGATTTGCGGGATGTGCTGCTTGCGGTACTTGCCAAGATAGGTCCCGTCAGCATCGATGACTGCTGCTGTGTTGTAGTACACGCCGGGCTGCTCGATCTCGTACATCGGCAGGACCAACACCATGTTCAGCTCAGCAGCGAGCTTCATAAACCGCTGAGTGGTTGGACCGTCAGGGATGTATTCGGTGTACTCGTAGTACTGCGCATCTTGGACCTGGCAGAAGTACGGGCCGTAGAACAACTCCTGGAAACACATCACCTGAGCGCCCCCTGCCGCCGCGTCGCGAGCAGCTTGCTCGTGCTTGACGATCATCGATTCTTTGTCACCTGTCCAATCAGTTTGGAACACGGCGGCTTTGATGACGTTGGACATATCTTCCCCTGGGTGATTGGTGATCGTCGGAGCTGCGGTGGATTATGGCCGCAACAGCGACGTTGTAGCGGGTACGAAATCAGGTGTTCATCTGGCGAATAACCGCGGTCAGAGTCTCGACCGCTTCGTCGATCTCCGAGGATGACACATTGAGCATCGGCGCGATGCGGACAACGTTGCCATACAGCCCGCCCTTGCCGACCAGCAGACCCCGGGCTTTGCACCCCTCGGCAAGCGCCGACGCCTTGGCCGGATCAGGATGAAGGGTGTCGTCATGGACCGTCTCGATGGCGAGCATCAGCCCACGTCCACGCACCTCGGCAATCCACGACGCCTCGTTCGCTACCGGCATGAGACCCATCAGAAAACGTTCGCCCATTTCCTTGGCGTTCGCCTGGAGATCATTGACGAGAACATGGCGCAGCGTGGCCCTGCCCGCCGCCGCAGCCAGCGGATTCCCGCCGAACGTCGAGAACGACGTGACTTTGATGGTGTCCATCACATCGGCACGTGCAACAACACCAGCCAAGCCGGCGCCGTTGCCAACGCCCTTTGCGAAGGTCAAGATGTCGGGGGTGATGCCGTGGGCCTGATAGCCCCAAAAGTGTTCGCCGGTGCGACCCCAGCCGGTTTGCACTTCGTCACTGATGAAAAGAATGCCGCGCTGTTCGAGCAGCTTGTGCATCTGACCAAAGAAGCCGTCCGGCGGAATGGCAAACCCACCAACGCCCTGAATTGGTTCAGCGATCAGACAAGCGACATCGCCAGCCGACGTCATGTCCAACAGTTGTTCGAGATCATCGCAACACGCTTGAGTGAAGGCGTCGTCGTCAAGATCTCGGAACGGACTCCGCAACCGGTACGGACCCTGCACGAACGTGACGTCGAGACCTGAAGTGCTCGTTGACGACCACGACGAATGCGACGTGATGGCCTGCGTCGTGAACGAACGGCCGTGGTAGCTGTTGCGCATCGCGAGTACCTGGTTGGACTTTCGGTAGCTCGTTGCGAGCAGCAGCGCCGTGTCGTTCGCTTCAGAGCCTGAGGCCGTGAAAAAGACGCGGGCGTCAGGGATGCCCGAGACTGCCGCCACCTCTTCGGCGAAGCTGATCATCTCGTCGTTCAAGTAGAGCGTCGACGAGTGCATCACCTTTTCAGCCTGTGCCTGGACCGCAGCCCTGACCTCGGGCTGGTTGTGCCCGATCATGGTCGTCAGCACGCCGCCAAAGAAGTCGAGATAGCGATTTCCCTCGACATCCCAGACATAGCCGCCGTTACCACGATCGATAGAAATCGGTTCGGCGAACATCGGCGACAGCCACGACGGGAAGACTCCCCGATAGCGGTCAGCAAGGTCGGTGGTACTGCTCACAATTTGTGACAGTAAGTGACCATCCCGGTGAGCACAAGAATATCTATGTGCTATACAAAATATTATATGGAAGGTTCCGCCAGCGCGCAGGCGCACCCTGCCACCACAACAACCACGATGCTGCTTGAGCGGGTCACTGGCCGCTGCAGCGACAAGACCTCCGGCGGGATTGCTCACGCCATCGCCGGCTTGATCCGTCAGGGCGAACTTCGGGGCGGCGATCGGCTGCCAACAATCCGCGCACTCGCCTCCGCACTCGGAATCAGCCCCAGCACGGTGTCAGAGGCGTGGAGATTTCTCGCACAGCACGGGCTCGTCACAACAGCGCGTCGGAACGGCACTGTCGTGCGCCCAGCCGCCGCCATGACCGGACGGTTTTGGAAAGTTCCCGCAACGAGCGCCGACATTGTTGACCTCAGCACAGGCACCCCAGACACAGATTTCTTGCCATCGGTGCAATCGACGATCCAGGCGCTCCCCACGAACATCGCGATCACCTCGTACATGGACCGACCAGTGCTGGAAGAGCTCGACGAAACGTTGCGGGCGAGGTGGCCCTTCGTCCCCGAAGCAATGACCGTTGTCGACGGGGCGCTCGACGCTGTCGACCGACTCATCGAAGCCATGGTCAGCCTTGGCGACACGGTCATCGTCGAGGATCCAACGTTTCCCCCGATTCTCGACATGCTCGAACGCGCTGGAGCCAGAGTGATTGGCATCGAGCTCGACGGGTCTGGCATCCGGCCCGATCAACTTGAACGAGCGCTCCGAGAACTCCCAGCGATGGCAATCGTCCAACCCGTCGCCCACAACCCAACCGGCTGCTCGATGACCCCTGAACGCGCCGTTCGGGTCGCCGCGGCATTCGAACGAGAGTCACCCAACACGTGGATTGTTGAGGATCATCACGCAGGCGACCTGATCCAGCATGGCGGTGTCTCGCTTGGCTGCTACTTACCAGAACGAGTGATCCGGGTGCACAGCTTTTCGAAGTCACACGGGCCCGACCTCCGGATCGCTGCGATCGGTGGCGCCGCTGAACCCATCCAGAGAGTCGTCGACCGACGCAGGCTTGGCCCTTCGTGGACAAGCCGACTCATCCAACACATGCTCTTGGCACTCCTCCGTGACAACGAGACTGACCGCCTGGTGGAGTCGGCGCAGATCGACTACGCCGCGCGACGATCCGAGCTCTCACAACTCCTGCAGCAGGCCGGTATCGACATCGGCCACGGGGAGGGCTTGAACATGTGGATCCCAGTTGCCGACGAGAGCCGAGCAGTCGTGGCGCTCGCGCTTCGAGGGATCGGTGTCGCCGCCGGCACTCCGTTCGCCGTCAACCCCGCCGTCTGTCCAAACCACATTCGAGTCAGCGTCGGAAATGCCCGCAGCGATCTCCCACGAATCGCCGAAGCCATCGCCGAGGCAACGCGCGCGTAAGCCGAGAACCGCTGCAGCTCGCGCGCAACGCGCCGCAACTAGGGTGCGGCTCGCGCGGTACCAAACCTTCAATCCTGAAAGGCCCTGCATGCTCTTCCCCATTCGCAAGATCGTGAGTCTGATCGAAGAAATTCGTTCCGACCACGGACCCGCCCCTGCCACGCCATTGTTCAAGGGTGCGATCGCCGCGATTGTCGGCAACCCATATGTGGGGCACTACGTCGACGACCTCTCACCGGCCTCAGATGAACTGCGCGCACTCGGCGAAGAGTTGGGAGCCCAACTCATCACCCACCTTGGGGGCGACCCTTCCAGCATTGAAAGTTATGGAAAGGGGGCGATCGTCGGAGGTGCCGGCGAGATCGAGCACGGCGCCATGTGGCATATTCCGGGTGGTGGCGGCATGCGCTCAGCCATTGGTCGCGGCACGTCGATTGTTCCTTCGACGAAGAAAGTTGGCCCGATGGGCGCTCGACTCGATGTTCCACTGACTCACCTCGATTGGTCGTATGTGGGTAGCCACTACGACGCCATTGAAATGGGCGTGTCCGACGGCCCCCGACCCGACGAGATGGTGTTGATCTTGGCCATGGCGACCGGTGGGCGAATCAACGCTCGCCTCGCTGGCGGGTTCACGCTCGAGGATCAGGGCAAGCCGGGGATGCCATCATGAGGGTCGCAGTCATCGGGCTCGGTCGGATGGGATGGCCAATCGCTGGGCGGCTCGCGGATCCCGATCATGGCCATGAAGTCAGGGTGTTCGACATCGCGACCAAAGCTTCGGCTACTTGGGCGAGCGAGCACGCCGGTGTGGCAGCCGAGTCGATTGCAGACGCAGTCGACGACGCCCAGGTGATCGTCTCGTCATTGCCCGCCGACAAGCAGATGCAGGCTGTCGTCGAAGAAGCGCTGCCCCACATCGCGCAGGGCGCAATCTGGCTCGACCACTCCACCATTTCGGCCGCAGGCGCACGCCGCTTCGCAGCTGAACTCACCGAACGTGGGGCTCATTTCCTGGATGCGCCGGTCTCAGGCGGAGTCGATGGGGCTCGCAACGGTTCGCTCACGGTCATGGTCGGTGGCGATGAAGACGCCTGTGTTCGCGTCGAGCCGACGATGGCTGCGTACGCAGGGCGCGTCACCCACATGGGGCCTTCGGGTGCTGGCCAGATCACGAAGATGACCAACCAGATTTGTGTTGTTGGTGTTGCTCAAGCGCTGGCCGAGGGGCTGGACTTCGCGATCAACGCGGGGCTCGACCCCGAAAAAGTCGTGCGCGTCATGACTCAGGGCTCATCGACGTCATGGGAGATGGAGAACCGGGCTGCGCAAATGATCGCTGGCGAATACGACTTCGGTTTCTCGACCACGTTGATGCGCAAAGACGTCGGGCTCGTTCTCGACGAAGCAAGCGCAATGAATGTGTCGCTGCCGGTGACCGCACTGGTCGCCCAGTTTCTTGCCGACGTGCACGCCCTCGGCGGCGCCGACTGGGACTGGTGCAGCCTGATGGAACGACAACGTCGGCTCTCAGCGCCGGCCGACGTGCCTCAACCAGATTGACGGACTCAGTCTTCGAAGTTCAGCATGCTCGACCGACCTTGGCCCGCGCCCGCGACGTCAGGCTGCTTGATCGTGGCCGACGTGGCTGCTTTCCAGAACGCTCGGTAGGTCGGGTATTCGATTGCATCGGTGACCCAGCCCGATGCGACGAGTTCGGCATGAAGCTTCGGGAGGTTGCGCCACGGGACGCCCATGTCGACGTGGTGGGCGAGGTGCCAGCCAGTGTTGTACGGCACCATCCACATGCGTGCGATCAGGCTCTGGCGGACGACGTGCGTCGTCAAGCGACGGTCGGCTGATTGGATCATGCCGCCATGCTCAGCAATCGATCGTGCCCGGTTGGAGACGCGCCACAGAGTCGACCAGGAGAGGATCCACACCACATACATGAGTGGCCGCATCACGGCGATCGACGCACCGAGCAGCACCACCTGCACGATCAAGATCTGTTGGGCTTCACGGGCACCATTGCGAACAGCACGAAAGAGGCCGCGGAAGTTTTTGTATGCGCTGATGCCAGTGGCGTCACGCCGCAGCTTGCGCCGCCACGAATCGGGGGGAATCGGGTAGCCCGAGTACAGCGAGAGGTCAGGTTCTTCGGGGCCCATCTCATCGCGGTGATGGGCGAAGTGTGAGCGGCGGTAGGCGAGCATTGCCTGATAGCTCGGGTATGACAGCAGCCACCGACCGACCAGATCGTTGGCGCGTCGGTTGGAGAACAACAAGCGGTGCGCTGCCTCGTGGCCCAAGATGTTGAGCCGGGCGTGGCCGCCACCGAGCGAAAGGAAGGCCAGGAGGTACGACCACCATGTGTTGAGGTAGCCAGCAACGGCGACGGCGCCGATCGTTTGTGCGACCGCACCAACCACCGTAAACACGTTGCCGACGTTGTTGATCTTGCGGAGTTGATCGCGCAGCGCTCGGGTGGCCATGCCGCGCTCGTTCAACCGTTCGGTCGGCAGGACGTCGGGCAGTTGTGCATCCGACGGCACGAGCGTTGCGATCATCGTTGTCATGTCCTGAATGATACACTTTAAGTTCACCATGAACACGATAAGTAATATCGATGGCCTGGAGATCGAACCGTTCTCTGCTCGTTCAGTCATCCTCTCGGCGCTCCTCGGATTGCACCCTCCGGTCCTCCCGGTCCGAGCGTTGGTTCGGCTCGCCGAGCTGTTCGACATCCGCCCCGGAACAACCCGAACGTCACTGTCGCGCATGGTTGCCAATGGTGAACTGACGATGACTGAGGGGCGGTACGCGCTCGCCGGGCGGCTACTCGAACGGCAGCGCGAACAGGACGCGGGGCGTCGCGCCAACACACAGGAGTGGAACGGCGATTGGATCACCGCGATCGCCTCAGGGGACCGTCGCACTATGGCGGAGCGACGCGCATTTCGGCAGGCGATGGTCGGCTCGCGGCTTGCCGAACTCCGACCTGACATTTGGCTTCGACCTGCAAACGTTGACAACCCTCCCCGGCCGGCTGAGGTGATCATCACGCGGGGCGCGATTGAGGTCGATGACACCGCCGACCTCGTCGCGCGCCTGTGGCCACTTGCCGCCATCGAGGCCCGCTCCCAACGACTCATCCACATGCTCACCTCGCATCGTGCTGAGGTCGACCGGCAAGACGATCGACTCCTGCCAACAACGTTCGCCATTTCAGCCGCCGTGGTTCGATTCCTGCGCACTGAGCCGCAACTCCCCCACGACCTGCTTCCAAACGATTGGTCAGCGCGGGAGCTTCGCCCTCTGTATGACGATTTTGCCAGGGCCTTCGACCAACAGTTGCACCGGTTCTTCGCATCGGAGTGAGCCCGCCGGCTTCGTCCGTCCAACGCTCTCATCACGCCGGACATCTGATCAACTATCGCGATGATCGTCGACGCCCACACGCACCTGCTTCCTGACCGTTTAGCAGCAGCGATCCGGCGGTTCTTCGCCGACCGTGGGTTGGACGACTTCTCGTACCCGACAGACCATCGCACGGTGCTCGACCGCCACCACGCCGACGGCATCGATACCATCTGGAACCTGCCTTACGCACACAAGGCGGGCATGGCCGGGGCGCTCAACGAGGCCATGCTCGAAGCCAGCGCCGCAGTCGCCGATCACCCCGTCACCGTGTTGGCGGGTTGCACCGTGCATCCTGACGACGCCGACCCTGTCGCCGACTTCGACGCAGCAGTCGATGCCGGGGCGAAGGTCCTCAAGCTGCACTGTTCGGTTGGCAACTACGAGGCCGATGATCCTCGCCTCGCTCCCGTCCTCGCATCGGCCGGCCAACGCCATGTGCCCGTCGTCATTCACGCCGGGCACTCCCCGACCGGCTTCACCATGGACAACGAGATCGCCCCGATCGGCCGCGCTGCAGCGGCGAACCCGGGTACGACGATCGTCCTTGCCCACTTCGGCCACGAGGCATTTCTGCAGGCGGTCACGCTCCTCGACGAACAGCCGAACGTGGTTGCCGACCTGACCCCAGTGACGGGCAGTCCGGTTCCCCTGACCGTCGAGATCGCCGAGCGGCTCGGCGACCGCATCATCTTCGGGAGCGATGCGCCAAACACCAGGACGACCGCAGGTGAGTTGTTAATCGGGCTGCGCACGCTCGGCATAGCCGCCGCAACGCTCGACAAGATCCTCTCGAGCAACGCACGGGCGCTCACCGCCTGACGCCACACTGTGCAGGTGGGAGACACGCAGAAGATCACTGACGAAGCACAAGTCGATCAGGCCCTGCACGATGATCGTCTCATCCCGCCTGGCCACGCCAATTCACTCGGCGTTGGCACGACCGCTGAGCTGCGCAACGCGATGGCCAGGTTCAGCTCCGGCAGCCACCACACCAGCCGTCGCGCTGACGTCGAGGCAGCCATTGCAGCAGTCGACCTTGCCGCTTTGAACGAACGGACACTCGCCGTCACCAGCGAGCATCTCGCAATGCGGGAAGACTGTGATGTCATCGGCGACGTCGGCTTTGTTGTCCCAACCGAGGCACTTGCAATGGCCCTCGGCGTGCCATCAGCCAACCTGGCAGAAATACGCCGTGACGTCCGCTCGATCGTCGCCTGCATCGGGCGGGGTGAGCCTTCGTCGAAGGTTTCTGATAGTGCGTCGACCCGGTTGCTCGCTCGCTTCGAATCGCACCCCGGTGGTGCCGTGGCCACGGTGTCGATGCTCTATCAAAACCACGATGCGACGGCGTCGCTGTTCGCAGCGACCCTGCTCGCTGACGCCCGCAATGAACCTCGTCGCAACGCCCTGGCGCGAACCGTTCGGGTCGCAACTACCGACGTCCACATCGGTGAAGTCAGCGTCGCTGCTGGTGAGACGGTCGAGGTCAGTCTCGAAGGCAAGGACCACGAGTTTGGCGCCGGTCTACACAGCTGTCCGGGTGTCGAAATGGCCGGGACGATCGTCGGGGCAATGATGTCCACCCTGCAGAACTTCGCATGGCAGGTCGACCTGGCACAGGCGACGTTTACTCCGGACGGGCGGGCATCGTCATTGCCTCGGCTCCTGGAGCGATCCCAGCCGTATTAGGGCGCTCCGGCGCTACGGGCGATGGTCGCACGGCGTGCACGGTCGCGATGACAGAACTATCTTTGGTCTATGGACCTGCTTGAAGAGATCCTCGACATCCCGACCGACGAGGGTGAGATGGCTGTCGTCATCAAGCAGCCCATCGACTCGCCGGCCGACGGTTGCAGTTGGCCGACCGTGATGATCATGATCGACGCGCCGGGCATCCGCAAGGCCACACACCAATTCATGGCCAAACTCGCCGCGACCGGGTACCGGGTAATCACGCCCGATCTCCATCATCGGCAGGGACGCATGGTCCATGTCGAGCCCGAACAGGCCGCTGTTGACCCATCGGTCCGTGGGCACGTGAAGGCCTGGATCGCGGCGATGACCGACGAGCAGATCCAGCGCGACATCGACCAATCGTTGGCAGCAACCGGCGCCGACCAAGGCCCGCTCGGCACCATCGGCTTCTGCCTCGGTGCGCGTGCGGTGGTCCGGGCAATGATGCGTCTGCCCGATCGGTTCGTGTGCGGCGCGGGTTGGCATCCGTCGTTCCTCGCCGACGACCAAGCCGACTCGCCGCACCTCACACCCGAACAGATCGTCGGCAACCTCTACCTCGGCATCGGCGACGCCGACCAGGTGCAATCGATCGCCATGCATCAGCGCTTCCTCGATGCCACGGCCGAGATGCCCAACGTCAAGGTCGGCATCTGGCCGGGCGCAGACCACGGCTTCACCTGGCCGGGCTACGCGACCTACAACGAGGTCGCGTCAAATGGCTGCTGGACAACGACAATCGGCATGTTCGAACGCCACCTCACCTAGGTACGTATGGGGTTGCGGATGACCCCAGGCGTAACTATTCCGGGAAACTGACGAGGACCGCTGCGTTAGCGATGACAACACCATCGGTCGTTCCCTCGACTGGCGGCACGTCGAGCCCGCCAGCCACTGCTTGCACCGTGACGGTTCCGTAGGGCACCTCTGCCTTGATGGCATCAATGTCGATTGCGCCTGGATCGGCGACGGCGACGATTACCTCGACGTGCATGTCGTCGAGCGTCTGGTCGGTCGCACGGAAGAAGTTCAGACTGCTGTGGCGCAACGCGTCGGACACCGCCCGGCGTGCGGCCTTGGTGTAGTCGTAACCATGGACGTCGACGCCCATACCCATTTCGGTGACCCAGCGGACGAGTGCCATCAGGCGTTCGGATCGACGACGATGCGGCCGCGAACCTGGCCGGCCATGATTGCTTCGGCCTGGTCGGGCAGGGCGCTCATGGGGACCACTTCGGTCATCGCGTCGAGCAGGTCGGACGGAAGATCGGTGAGCAGCCGAGCCCAGGCCGCGTCGCGCGCCGCGACCGGCGCCATCACGGAGTCGATGCCCTGAAGGCGAACGCCACGGAGAATGAAGGGCATCACGGTGCTCGGCAGATCGACGCCGCCGGCAAGGCCGCAGGCCGTAACGACGCCCTGGTACTTGGTTTGGGCGATGACCTTGGCGAGCATCGTCGAGCCAACAGTGTCGACCGCTCCAGCAAAGTTCTCGGCCTCGAGCGGCTTGGGCGCCTCGCTCATTTCTTCACGGGTGAGGAAGTTTGTGGCGCCGAGCGAGCGGAGGTAGTCGTGCTGCTCGGGGCGGCCGGTGACTGCAGTGACCTTGTAGCCGAGGTGGGCGAGGATCGCGACGGCGACGCTGCCGACGCCTCCTGCTGCACCGGTGACCACGATGGGGCCGTCGGTTGGCTTCACACCGCCGTCTTCGAGGCCGAGCACACACATCATGGCCGTCAGGCCTGCGGTGCCGATACCCATGGCCTGCAGAGCGCTCATACCGATCGGGCGGCGCACGAGCCAGCCGGCCTTGACTTTCTGACGCTGCGAGTAGCCGCCCCAGTAGCGCTCGCCGACGGCCCAACCGGTGAGGATCACTTCGTCGCCCGATGCGAACTTTGGTGATTCTGACGAGATGACCGTTCCGGAACAATCGATTCCCGGGACCATTGGATACGACCGCAGGATCCGGCCCTTGCCGGTGAGCGCCATGCCGTCCTTGTAGTTGAGCGATGAGAAGTCGATTTGCACGACCACGTCACCGGCGTCGTAGTCGGGCAGGTCGGCGTCGGTGAGCTGTTCGATCGACGCTGTTGCAGACTTCGGGTTGCCCTCTTCGGTTTCGCGGACGACGAGTGCATTAAACGTGCCGTTGGAGTTATCGGTCATGGACCTGATCGTTGCAGCTCGCGCGGTTCCGGATCGAATGCGGCCGACGCCGCCTACAACGCTCGAGGGATGAACGTCGACGAGATCCCAGTCGCATTCACGCCGTCAGGCGGTTGGACAGGCGAAATGCCACCACCCGTACTCGCCGGATGCGACACGCCACTGGCCGACGGTGCCTCCGACATGCGCTGCGACGGCACCGATGAACATGGCGTCAACGATGTCGCTGAGTTCGACAAGCAGACGCTGATCGTCGTCGTCGCCACCTTCGAGGACGGTGTCCACGTGCTCCGTCCGGTCGGCGTACCGATTGAAGTACAACGATGGATCGAGGGCGAGCATCTGATCTGGGACGACATCGGTTTCACCGCCACCCTCGAACGTGTGACCTGACGCGACAACGACTTCTCGCTCATGAGCGACGCTCTGACTCGCTCACGCACCATCCCGTTGGGAAAGCTTTCCACATGCGCCACGAGGTTCAAGTCACACTCATGAAACAGCTGATCGAGCGACTGGATACCGGCACCAGCGTCGACGCCGGGAAAATTCGGACCCAGTCCACGTCCACGTACACCGATCCAGCTCAGGCTGAACGCGAGCGGCAACTGTTTTTTCGCGGCACCGCGCAGTGTGTCGGCCTGTCCGGCGACCTTCCCGAGCCGGGGTCGTTCATCACGAACAGCGACGTCGAGGTCCCAATCCTGGCGACACGAAACGCCACCGGCCAGTTCCAGGCATTCATCAACTCATGCCGCCACAGGGGCGCCATCGTCGAGACCGAAGCACGAGGAACCAAGCGCCGCTTCACATGCCCCTTTCACGCCTGGACCTACGACCCCGACGGGGCATTAGTGGGTCTTCCCAAACCCGACCACTTCGGTGAGGTCGACACCGAGTGCCTTGGGTTACAACCGTTACCCGCTGAAGAACGCCATGGCCTGCTTTTCGTCCACTCTGACCCGGACGCCACCCTCAACCTCGACCAACTGCTCGGAGCCTGGTTCAACGACGAGTTCTCCACCTGGGGCTTCGACAAACTCGTGCCAATCAATCGTGACGCCTACGACACCGCCTGCAACTGGAAGCTGGCAATGGACACCTTCGGCGAGACGTATCACTTCTCCTCGCTGCACAAAGACACACTGTTCAACAGCTTCCACGGCAACGTCCAGTGCTACGACGACGATGCCGATGCAGGCGGCCACAGTCACCGCATGATCCTCTGTCGCCGCGACATCGACCAGATGCGCCACCTCCCCGAGGATCAGTGGGACATCACGGTGGCCGGTCTGCCCGTGTACTGGATCTTCCCCAACGTGATCCTCATGCCGTTCCGCGCCGGCGTGTTCCTGGTCCGCGCCTACCCGACTCCTGGGGATCCCGGTCGCCATCTCAGCCGCGTCGACTTTTACATGAGGTCAGAACTGGCTGATGCGACCGGGCCCGAAGCAGCCGAGATCAACGAATTCATCACCAACATCGCGCAGGGCTTCGCCGAGATCATTCGCGACGAGGACTACGTGATGGGTGAATCACAACAGGCCGCGGCCAACGCCGGCGCGCTCGATGAAATCCTCTTCGGCCGCAATGAACCGGCGCTGCACCACTACCACGACACCTACGCCGCAAAGCTCGCTGCGGCGGATTTGGCCGGTGCCTAAGGATCGGCGGTCTGGTCAGGACGTTTCAACGAACTCGACCAAGTTCCCGTCCGGGTCCTCGACGATGCCGGGCCGAAGATCGGTGGCCTGTGCCACGACCGTGACCTCCGCTCCGACGCACAACGCCAGACCTCGTCGATGAGTCGTCCCGTCAAGGTGTCGTCGACAACCGGCCCGAGGTTAAGCGGGCAGGCCCACTGTCCGGGGCCAGCCTCCTCTGGGAGCGGGCCGGCATAGTCGGCAATCGTCGGCTCGGTGGCAGTCGCGAGCAGGCCGAATGCCTGGCGCATCACGTCCTTCTGGAACTCGGGGTCCTCAGCCGAACCAAGCGGTCGGCCCAAGGCGAAAAGTACCCACAGTGCCCGAGTCGTGCCGACGGCCTCGCTCTGTTCACGGAT
This sequence comes from Gammaproteobacteria bacterium, assembly GCA_047638615.1. Taxonomy (GTDB): domain Bacteria; phylum Actinomycetota; class Acidimicrobiia; order Acidimicrobiales; family Ilumatobacteraceae; genus Ilumatobacter_A. The sequence continues at coordinate 4,097 of JBLIMF010000025.1, read as the reverse complement.
CAGGCTGATCGACGTGCAGGCGACACCGGCCCGCTCGATGAAGTTGGTGAGGGCGCCAACTGCGCCCGTGCACAGCGGTCAAACGGGAACGAGGAGCGCGACATCAACGCCGTCTGCAGCGAGCATTCGGCCGACTTCGCTGCCGGTGTCTTCGAACAACGCCGGATTCAGCATCGCTCGGCAGTACCCGATAGTCGAGCGCACCCAGGGCAAATGGTGCATCGGTACGGAGGTGCAGGCCGGCGGTCGACACGATTGCCACGGTCAACTCGGCCAACGGCTTTGGCGGGAGCCACCTTCCCGGCTTGATGCGCGCCATCGCGTCGGCTCGCGCCTGGAGGTGTTCGGCCTCCGCCTCGTGCAAGTCCGCCAGCTTGATCGTCAGGCGACCAGGACCTCGCACCCGGTGCCGGCAAGAATCGCGTTGACCGCGGACCGGTCCGAATCTGACAGCGCTGCGTACTGCTCGCGCAGCCACATCAAGCACTTGCCCTGATAACCGAAGGGCGTCTGGGCGTACGTCTGCCGATCGATCGTGCAAGACATCTCATCGGCACCCGACTGAAGTGCCGCTGCATTCGCGATCATGAACGGTGCGTACGTGCGCCCGACCTCATGCAGCAGCGCCGCCGTGGTGTCGCTGATCGCATCGCGGTCCACCCATCCGGTGTCGCCGGCTGGCGTCTCCCACCACGACAGGTCGTCCATCCGGTCGACCCAGTTACGCACGCGCGGCGCCCGGTCAATTGTTTCGCGTGCCGACTCAGGCTCCCAGCTGACCAACTGATGCAGCTGACCGAACAGCCCGAAGTCGCCTCGACCCGGACGATCACCGAGCAGGAACATCTGCGACTCGAAGTGCGCCGACAGCAATGCGAGGAGCCGGTGGTATGAGTCCTCGATGATCGGCCGATTCTCTTCAGTCGACCCCACCATGGCTCGACGGCCGATCTGGCGCTCGGAGATGTACGCCTGCATCTGCTGCCACTGATCGTCTGGGAGGTCGAGACCGCCACGATCGAGCGGAAGCAGCTTCGACGCCTTGTCGATCGCGGCGTCGTAATACCAGCGGTAGTGGTACATCGGCTTGGTCACCCACTCGTCGCCGTAGTCCTCGATGAGGTAGTCAATGAACGCCACCACGGGGTCGGGAGGCACGAGGCTGCGCTCGTTGAACATCGTCTCGAGCCGCATGATCTGCGGGCTGCTGTCGACCATTGCTTCGGTGTAGTCGCCATCATCGGTCGGGAAGGCGATCACCGGGATGATCTGTACCGGAACGTCCGGCAGTGTGTCCCACTCCGACCCGCGCAGGACCCAGCGAAACGGGATCTGCCGATAGCGCAGTACCCCGCGCATCTTGATCGAATAGGGCGACCCGTAACCGCCGCCGAGGAGGAGAGGATGTGCGTTCGTCACGTCAGTCCCGATGTCCGCATGTGACCTGGCTCCAAAGCGAACATCTCGACTCGCCCCTCACGAGTCGATCGATGCTTCGAGTTCGTTGAGTCGAGCGCGAACGATCATCGTGTACGTGTCGGCAATGGCGGCTTCGCGGTGATCCTTCTGCGCTTCGAGGCGGACTGGGTCCATGACGACGGCCATGAAGGCCGCCTTGCTCGGAAACTCGTTAAACCGCACCTGATGCCATGCCCGACCGTCGCCGACGATCGTGTCTTCAACGGCGAACCAGCCGCTGATCCGAACACCGTGACCGAGCGCAACCTTGGCCGCGGCGGTCTGATATTGCTCCATCTGGTCGGGCGTATTTTCGGCCGCCGCGGTTCCTTGAGGAGTGTCATGAAAGCGCAGGACATGGACCACCACGACCGGGCCGTCATCGGCGGTCGGCGGGTGGGGCACGTCAGCCCAGTCGGCCTGCTCGAACCCTTCCGGGGGCGTCGGCATCTCCATGGGTTGCGAGCCCATAACGATCGTCGACTCCATCCCAGCATCCTTGTGGTGGTGCGACTTCTGGAAACTCGGGAGCGACTGCATGTCGATGAACGCCTTACGCGTCGGGTACTTCACGACACCGATGCGGTCCCACGTGGTTTCATCACCCAGGAGTTGCTGATCGACGTCACCGAAGAACACAGGTACAGCACCGACGGCGGCAAGCGAATCGAGCGGCGAGTAGGCATCGTCGGCATCACGCCCGCTGATTGCTGACTCGCGGCCATCGGCGTAGTCGGCGACCTCGCGATACTTCATGAGGTTGACCATCCACACCGGGCCGTCATCTTCGGGCGACATCATCGCCATCGACATTGCGTATTCCGTGTTCGGTGTTCCGTAGCGAACCGTGTTACTCATGAGCTACTCGCTTTCTCGCCGCTACCGGCAACTTTCGTGGGTGCTGTGGTCGATGGAGATGTCGGTACAACAAGAAGTTGCATCATTTCGCGAGCCACCATCGGCCCGGCGTTCTGGTTCTGGCCGGTGACGATGTTGCCGTCGACGACCCAGTGATTGGCAAGCGGGTCGCGCCGCCTCGTCTGGCTCTCGAAAGCAGCGCCAACACCGCGCAGTTCGCGCTCCGGATGGTGCGGCGTCGATTGGATGCCGAGTTCCTTCACCTGCTTGTCGGTGACCGCAGAAATCTTGCGTCCGTCGACGAGCGGGCTGCCATCGGCCGCCTTCGCGTTGAGGAGACCAAGCGGCCCATGGCACACACCGCCCATCACCAATCCGGCGGCGTTGGCCTCAGTCATCTTCTCGCCCAGCGCTTCGGAGAAGCCGAAGTCGAAGGCGGCACCCCAGCCCCCGGCAAGGAACACGATGTCGTAGTCGTCCATCTCGAGATCAGCGATGGCGAGCGATGTGGTGACCTTGGCCTTGAAGTCGTCGTCGGCGAGGAAGCGGTCGTCGTCGGCGCATCGAATGACCGGCTTGAGCGACTGCGGGTCGACCGGAACCACCCCACCAAGCGGGCTCGCCACATCGACGGCCATTCCGGCATCAAGGAAGGCGTAGTAGGGAACGGTCATCTCGCTGGCGAACACGCCGGTCGGCTTGCCGATCTCCATCACTGCGGTGTTTGTCGCAACGATCAATGCCCGCTTGCCGGCGAGGTCGAAGGTGGTGGCGTCGGGATCTTCCGGGTGCATGCCAGCGCGCTGCAGGACCTTGCGGAGCAGACGGGCGGGTGGGGGTGCTTTCTTCATGGGGGCTCCAGCGGTGGGTTGGCGTGACGCATACGGCCACGGGTTGTTGCGCTCAGGCACAGCCCGGGCGCGCTCGGTTTGCAATGCGGTTCGCATATGCGCGAACACGTCGGAAACTGATTCGTCGTTCCAGCGATTGGCCATTTCGATCGGGTCAGCGTCGAGGTCGTACAGCTCCCACTGATCGGGCAGCGCAACCGTTCGGTACTCATTGCCACCCGGGCCCGACGCAGCAAGATGACAGACGCCAGGTTCGGTCCAGGTGTCGGGGTCGTCGAACGTGCGGACGAGCTTCCACAGGTTGCCAGCCCTATCGACATCGACGGGAACGCGCAGCACGAGCCCCTCGAAGTTGGATGCAACATGTGCAGGTACCTGAATGCGCAACGGCGCCGGAGGCTTGGCGGTCCGGCCAAGCCGGCGGGCGAGACCAGACGCCCCCGAATCACCTTCGAGCATGTTGTCGCGGGTCATGAGGTAGACCGGGCGATCGGGGTCGGCGGTGTCGGGTGCGTCGACCACCGGCATCAAATTTCGGCCCGGCAGCGGATGGATTTCGCTGAAATCAGACTGCAACACGGTGGCAGCGATCGACTCATCGATACCGGCCGCGGCAAGCAGGGTGGGGACGATGTCGACATGCGAGGTCGGCGCGCCTTTGATCGAAATACCGGTCGTCGGGTTTGCGCCAACGCGAGCGATCGAGAACGGCACGCGGGTCGCCTCGTCGTACAGGGTGAACCACTTCTGGTGTAGCCCGCCGTGGGCACCGAGGAGGTCGCCGTGGTCGGAGGTGCGCACGATGACGCTGTCGTTGCCACCCTGTTCGGCCGCGCCGGTGATCGCGCGACGAACCTGGTCGATCGGGCCGTCGACCTCGGCATGGAGCCGGTAGTACAGGTCGCGATATTCCTGCGCCTTCTTCGAATA
>JBLIMF010000024.1:0-21540 GCA_047638615.1 Gammaproteobacteria bacterium | reverse complement strand
GTTCTGCCCGGCGCGCCGACCCGTTTGGGGTCGCCGCGCTTGCAGCAGCGGGAACGATGACGGCACACGAAATCGGTTATCTCGGCGAAACCGGCGAAAGCGTCGTGTCACACGAGTACTTCGGCGTCCTCGGCCCGATTGTCATCCTCGCACTCTGCACCGCTGCGTGGTTCGGAGCCCTCAGCGTTCTTCGACGCGACACTGGCCGTGCACCGTCGCTCGCGCTGCTGGCCGGCGTGCAAGTCGGCTTGTTCGCAGCGATGGAAATCGGCGAACGCATCAGCATTGGTTCGACCAGTTCGTTGCTGTCGACTCCCGTTCTCCTCGGCCTTGTACTGCAGCCGCTCGTCGCATGGGCTGCCCTTCGGCTACTCAGCGCCAGTCGCCGGATTATCGAAGCGTTCTTCGTCGCCGAAGCGCCGACCATCTCCCCCGTTGTTCTGCAGTTGCCGCACTGGCGCATCGACGTTCGCGTCGACGCAGTGCTCGGTGCACGGCACCGTGTTCGTGGACCACCGATGGCCTGAGTTCCCTCAGCCATCCATTCACGAACAACACACAGGAGACCCCCAATGAAGACTTCAATCGCGCGGCGCTTTTTCGTGCCCGCACTACTTGCCCTCGGACTCGCCGCGTGCGGTTCCGATACCGATTCATCCCGCGCCGCCGACGAACCCGTCACGACCAACGCCCCAGCCAGCACCGACATGGCTGACATGGATATGGACGACGCCGACCACATGGATATGAACATGGGCGACGCCGACGCCACACCGGCCGACGACGTTGCCAGAGCGTCGCTCGCGCGCGGCGAGTTTGTCCTGATGGACACGCGGCCCGCCGGCTACGACGACGTCGCAGGCACTGCAGTAATCGCTCGCCACACCGCTGGCACCACCGTGACCACAGAGCTGACCGGCCTCGAACCCAACGTCGAGTACATCAGCCACGTGCACGCTCAGGCCTGCGCCGACGGGAACGCCGGAGATCACTACCAGTTCGAAATCGGCGGTGACACTGCGCCACCGAACGAGATCCACCTCGCTTTCACAAGCGACAACGATGGCAATGGCTTCATGACCGCCGAGAACGATCAAATCGCCGGCGTCGACGCCGTGTCCTTCGTGGTGCACCCCACCGAGTTCATCGACAACAAAGTCGCCTGCGTCGACTTCATCGAAGACGAAGCCGGTTCGATCGATGCCGCACTCACCGCAGGCCTTGACGACTCCGCCATGAGCGAAATGGACATGGACATGGAAATGGAAATGGACATGGATGACTCCGAGAACAGCGACGGTTGATCCCAGGTCGTCCTCGTTGAACACAACCTGAAAACAGAACGGAGCCGGCGCGACCAATGGTCACGCCGGCTCCGTCGCGTTCGGAGGAGTTGCGGTCAGGCTGAAATCAGCGACACCGTCAGGCTCAGCTTGTTCCCGTCGATCCCGCCGAGCGCAACAGCGATAGCCGAGTTGAGGAAGGCCAAGTCTTCGTTGGCGGTCTCGAACACGATCAGTTCCTGCGGGCCGGTGGCGTCGGAGCCACGACCGATTGCCTGGTACGCAACAGCATCGGCACCTTCGCCGATGCGAGCACGAATCTCGAGCGCCTGCACGCCGTCGGAGCCCACGCGGACGATGTCGACGCCGGCAACCTGACGTTCGCCTTCCCAGTGACTCGAGGTCGCAGTGCCTTCGAAGGGAACGTCGACACGGAAGCCCGTGGCGGTTCCGCCGATCGGGGTGAACTTGAGCTTGGCTTCGATCTGGCAGAACTCGGTCAGTGTGGGCATTGATGTCTCCTGATAGTGATTGCGTTGAGAATGAGAATGGATGACTGCGTGAGCTGTTCGTGCTACCAAACAGCAACCGGGTCGAGAGCAATGACCTTGATCAGATCAGACTGAAAGGCGTTGAAGCCGTCACTTCGAACCGTGCGGCGCTGATCGTTGAACTGGCCGGGCGCAGCGAGGATGTCGACGTCGAGATCCCACCGTTTCAGGTCATCGAGAATCGCTTCGATCCAGAGTGCTTCGATGTCGGCCGACGACTGCGTCATGAAGCCCTCAGCGAGCATGTCTGGTTCTGTCGCAACCGAATCGAACAAGCCAAACGCAATCGGCATGAGCCGTTCGATCGACGCCACGATGCGGGCCGACTGATCGGTGGAGGCAAGGCGACTGAGGAACTGTTCGGCATGCGCAAGGTGGAACGATTCTTCGCGTTGCGCCCGCAGCGAGAGTGCTACAACCACAGGATCGGTGCACGACTCCAACGCTTTCCAGCGCAGGTCTTCAGCACGGTCGTACAACCAGTGTCTTACGAGCGAATCGCTCCAGTCAGAACACTCGAGCTCGGCGAGCCAGCAGCTTCGATAGTCGCCCGGCGCACGCTGTAACGCGAATGCGTCAAGCTGTGTTCGGTCAGTTCGCGCATCGTCAAGCAGCAGTTCGTACAAGCCGATCGCATGACCGAGTTCGTCCTGAGCAATCGAGCAGAACGCCAGGTCTTCTTCGAGGAACGGGCCGAGCCCAATCCAGTTCGTGTGGCGCGCACCGATCATGTGCTCGTCGTCGGCGAGAGCAAGCAGGTGCTCGCGGGCCGCTGGTGTGAGGCTCATGCTTCGGACTTCCGGTTCTCTTTGCGGCGGGCGGCGACGAGCGAGCCGTCGTTGTGGCGGTGCGGTTTGTGGTCGTTGACAGCCATCGATTCCGGGTCGGCGACGAGCACATGCCGGCGATCGACCAACCACATTTCGGACCCTTCGGCCCGGCGATTGTGCGTCTCGCGGGCGTACATCACAGCCATCTCAGGGTCAGCTGCGTCGAGTGTCCCAGCATGGCGAAACTCGTCACGCCCCGGCTTCTTCAGAAAGACTTCATACGTATTCATGGTCCAACCCTTCTGATACCAACCATCTCCTGCTGGCTTTCCCGACGGCTTATCGTGACGCTGCTCATCGCATCGCTGCTCATCTCATCACCTCGACAGGGTTGCGACAGCTGTCGCACCAGGCGACCGAGCGACATCGGGTCGGGCCAGCGAGGCTTTGATCGACAACGGAGTCGCTGCCACAGATCGGGCAGAGCAGGCCGCCGTCTTTGCGTCGGAGGACGACCGTGAATTCGTCAGCCAGTGTCGTGCGGGCCCGCTCAGTCAGCCGCTTGTTGGTCCACACCGGGCCGAGCAACCACTCGACATTGCACTGCTTGACCTCGGTGAGCGCAAGCACCGCAGCCTTGACGTCGGTCGCGATCATGTCGAGCGCCGGGCAGCCGCTGAACGTCGGAATCAGGCCGATCGTTGCAACGTCACCCAACTCTGAAACTGCGACCGATTCGACGAGGCCAAGGTCGGCGATCGACACGTCCGGATACTCCGGGTCGTGCACACTCGCCACGGCGTCGGTCACTGACCGCACAAGCGACTCAACCGGAACTGAGGACAGAGCGCTCACTGCTCGAGCGCCTCTCGGACCCATGCCGTGTCGGCCCAGTTGCCGGCGGCCGTTGCAATCCGTCGAGCCGAGTCGGGCCCGCCATTGCGCATCGTGGCCTTGAGCGGCTCCCAATCGATTGAGCCAGCGTGCCATTGGCCGTCAGCATCCTGATGCAGTTCGTTGTCGGGAATCTCGAAGCCGTATCCGTGCAGCAGCAGCACGTACTTCTGGACGTAGGCCTGACGCAGCACTTCGTTGCGCTCTGACTTGATTTTCCAACGGATCAGCGGATCTGCGTCACCGGCGGGCGAGTCAGGCCCGAAGAGCTGCACAGCAGGCCACCACCATCGGGTGAGTGCGTCCTGGAACATTTCTCGCTGGGTGTCTGTGCCCGTGGCAAGACGCAGCAGCATTTCTTCGCCGTGGCGCATGTGGAATCCCTCTTCTGCCACAATCCGCTTGAGCACTCGCTTGTACGGCCCGTAGGTGCACTCGGCAAACACTGCGCGCTGGCTGGCAAACGCTGCGGCGTCCACGAGGAACGCGATGGCGACCTGATCGGCCCAGGTGACCGCTTTGTAGTGGAAGACGTTGTGGAATCGTGAGCGGCCGTCGAAGAGTTGCTCGAGCATTTCGGTGCGTGTCTTGACGCCCATGTCGGCAGCGACCATGTACAGAAGGTGGGCGTGGCCAATCTCGTCCTGTGTCTTCGCAAGGAAGATCTGCTTGAGCCGGAGGCCGGGAGCGTGCGGGATCCAGTCGCGCTCGGTCAGCCCGCCCATCAGTTCGGAATTGGCGTGGAACTCGATGAACCGGAAGACCTCGCTCCGGAATTCCTCCGGCATGTCGTCGCCCGGCTCAACCATTCCGCCGGCGTCGATAAACGCTTGGAAGTCGTCGAGGTCGGACCATGTCCGCCCGGCTGTCGGTACGTCAGCAAGGGTGTGCATCAGAGGCTCCTATTGTCGATGGTTCGGCTTAACTTGCCGCCTTCGGATCGTGGCACGGATCCGGGCGGTTCGACCGACACGGTCACGCCCAGCAGCAGCGCCGTACGCATCTGGGACTTGATCTCGTTAGCGAGGTCGATATCAGATCGAGCGCTTCCTGAATCATCTCGCTCGACGCGCAGGTGCAAGGTGTCGAGCGTGCCGTCACGGTCGACGACGAGCTGAAAGTGCGGGCTGACCCCGTCGATGGTGAGCAGGCTGTGCTCGACCTGGCTCGGGTAGACGTTCACGCCGCGGATCACGAGCATGTCGTCGGCACGCCCCAGGACGAACGACATGCGGGCGTGCGTCCGGCCGCACACCGCAGGCTTGCGAGTGATCGAGCAGAGGTCGCCCGTCCAGTACCGCAGCACGGGGAACGCCTGCTTGGTGAGGCTCGTCAGCACAAGGACGCCGACTTCGCCGTCGGGCAGCCGCTCGCCGGTGTCTGGGTCGACGATCTCGGGCAGGAAGTGGTCTTCCATGATCACGAGGCCGTCTCGGTCGGCCGTCTCGCAAGATACGCCCGGCCCGATCACTTCGGACAAGCCGTAGATGTTGACCGCAATGATGCCGAGGCCGGCTTCGATTGCCTCGCGTGTCGCATTCGACCACGGCTCAGCACCGAGAACCCCAACTTGCAGCGAGCAGTCAGGCCCGGCGTCACCAAGCAACTCGGCCAGAGTCAGTGCATACGACGGCGTGCAACAGATCGCCTCAGGAGCGAAGTCTTCGAGCAGCATCAACTGTCGTTCGGTGTTACCACCTGAGACCGGGATGACGTTGAGGCCCGCTTCCGTCGCACCATCGTGCAACCCGAGCCCGCCGGTGAAGAGCCCGTAGCCATAGGCGTTGTGCAGCATCTGGCCGGGTTCGATGCCGGCGCCGCGTAGGCAGCGGGCAACGCAGTCAGCCCACACCTGAAGATCGTCAGAGGTGTAGCCGACGACAGTCGGCTTGCCCGTTGTGCCCGAGCTGGCGTGCACTCGAGCGAGTTGATCGCGAGGGACTGCGAAGAGGCCAAACGGATAATTCTCACGCAGGTCGGTTTTACGAAGGAACGGGAAGTTGGCCAGATCGTCGAGCGTTATCGGGTCGGCCACGTCGGCGATGCGTTCGGCCATGACGGGCACGTTGGCCCGCAGACTCGCAATCGTTGACTGCAAACGTTCGAGCTGCAGCGCTTCGAGCTGCGGGCGCGGCATTGTCTCGATGTCGCGCTGGTGAAATCCGGTCGTTGGCATGTCTTCCCCCGTGGTTAAACCGCCATTCTGACAGCTCAGTCGAAGATCGTCAAGGCCTTAATGATCTCCCGGACACTTCAAGAAGATTCGGCTCACTCAGCGTTGAGAACTTTCCGCAGCAGACCGGTGAACTGGTCAAGCTCGGCCGGCGACAGCGCGGCGAACAGCTCACCCTCTCGCATGTTCTGTAAGCGATAGGCCGTCGCCAGCATCTCGACACCGGCGGGCGTTGCGCACACCGAGACGAGCCGACCGTCGTCGTGATCACGCTTGCGACTGGCCAGCCCCTCTTTCTCGAGCGTGGTGACGACGCCGGACACGGCTGCTCGCGAGACACCCGACAGCCGTGCGATCTCTCGGACCTCCAGCGAATCAAAAACCCAGACAGTGAACAGCACGCGGAATCCGGCGATCGACAATCCGAGTGGCCTGTGCACTTCGGATTCAAGGTCGCCGACCACTCGCGCCGACACACGAAACAGATCGAACATCGCAGCAAACGTGCCGAGGTCGATGGGGTGGTCGTCGTTGCCGAGTTCCACCACTCGCTCAGCGGCGCGCCGCTCGAAGTCGTCGGGCTCAGTCATTGGGCTTCGTTCCGAGCGCCTCGACGACCGAGCCGCCGAGCGTCAACGTCTGGCCCCGGAAGATCGCAATGGTCTCCCCCGCCTCGTTCAGCACATCGACGTCGTGCACGGTGTTGCGCCCACGAGTCGCAACCGAGCGGCTGGTGGCTGTCAGCCGGTCGCCTGCATATGCCGCCTTGATCCATTCGATCGACGCAGTCGTGGCGAGCGACTTCTCGTCGCCCGCGTTCGATGCGTGGCCCATCACCGTGTCGGCGAGCGAGAAGATGATGCCGCCATGACAGGTGCCCAACCCGTTCGTCATCGCGTCGGTCACCGTCATCGACGCCGTAGCAGCACCGAGTTTGGCACCATCGATGACGATGCCGAGCCCCTGCGCCACATCGTCTCGATCGTGCATTGCGGCTGACGCGGCTGTGACCTGGCTCATCTGCTGAACCATACTTTCCCTTGCCGCGACACCGACGAGGCCAGACGAGGCCAGACGGGACCGTGTGAGACTGGGCCGATGGGCTCGCTGCTGATCGTCACCGGGCCGTCCGGATCCGGCAAGTCGACCCGCCAGCCGGTTGCTCGCCGACGGCATGGAGTGCAGCGTGCTCGTCGAGGGGGACCTCTTCTTCGCATTCTTGGCGACCGGCGCGATTGCGCCGTGGCTTTCCGAGTCGGCGGAACAGAACCATGTGGTCGGTGATGCTGCTGCCGCTGTCAGCGCAGGCGCTGTCCAAGAACGCCATGTGATCGAGAGCGGGTCGTTCGACCTGGCAGCCCTCGCCGATGAGATCCGGCGACGCCGGTCGGCGGGCGATCTCCTCCTCGGCTGACTGCGTCGCAACGCTGGCCACTACGCAGCCCCCAAGCCGTCCGCTGCGTCCCAGTGAAACGTCGGCTCCTACCGTTGTGGCATGCACACGGAGATCCGCCCGTTCACGATCGCTGTTCCTGACGATGTCATCGATGACCTACACGCCCGGCTACGTAACACCCGGTGGCCTGAGCCCGAGTTGGTCGATGACTGGAGCCAGGGCACACCGCTGGCGTACGTTCAAGAGGTGTGTCAGTACTGGGCGCAAGAGTACGACTGGCGCACGCGCGAAGCGGCGTTGAACCGCTTCGATCAGTTCACCACGGAGATCGACGGCCTCGCTCTGCACTTCATCCACCAGCGATCGCCGCACGCCAACGCCACCCCCCTGCTCCTGACTCACGGATGGCCCGGTTCCATCGTCGAGTTCCACAAGGTGATCGAGCCACTCACCGACCCGACCCGTTTCGGAGGCGACGCTGCCGATGCGTTCCATGTCGTCGCGCCGTCGCTTCCCGGGTACGGGTTCTCGGCCAAGCCGACCGAATCCGGTTGGGGTATCGACCGGATCGCAGGGGCCTTCGCAACGTTGATGAATCGACTCGGGTACAACAAGTACGTCGCACAGGGTGGCGATTGGGGGGCCGGCATCACCACGGCGATCGGGGCACTCGACCCGACCCGCTGCCAAGCGATCCACGTGACGCTTGCCATGGGTGCCCGACCCAAACTCGACGGTGAACTGACCCCCGAAATGCACCGCGCACTCGAGCGATTGCAGTTCTACCGCGACTGGGACTCTGGCTACTCGAAGCAGCAGGCAACACGTCCCCAAACAGTCGGCTACGGCCTCGTCGACTCACCGTCGGCACAGGCCGCCTGGATCATCGAGAAGTTCTGGGCGTGGACCGACAACGACGGCCATCCCGAAGACGTGCTCGACCGCGACGAGATGCTCGACAACATCATGCTCTATTGGATCAACGGCAACGGTGCGTCGTCCGCACGGCTGTACTGGGAGAGCTTCGGCAAGGGCACGCGACACGTCGTCACGATCCCTTCGGGCTTCGCTGTGTTCCCGAAAGAGATCTCGCTGCCCATCAGAGAATGGGTCGAAGACAGCTATACCGACATCGTCCATTGGGAGCGTTACGACAAGGGCGGACACTTCGCAGCGTTCGAGGTTCCTGAGGTTTTCGTTGGCGAGATTAGGGCTATGTTCCGCCGCTATCGTCCGGGATTCTGATTTCCTTCGACCACACATCGCCTGAGCCTCCGGCTCACGGGCAAGATCCCGGCAGCGCCAAGGCCGCGCTGTCATACCGATCGTTCCGCATCATCTTTATCGGGCTGGCTCTGTCTCAAGTTGGTACCTGGATGCAGAACTTCACGCTGCCCGCCTACATCCAGGATCGGACCGATCGCCCGGCGCTGGTGGGTGTCACGATCTTCATGCAGCTTGGCCCGCTCCTGCTGCTCTCGATCCCGGCAGGAGTCCTCGCCGACAAGGTTTCGAAGCAGAAACTGCAACTGACAATGCAGGCTGCATCGGCAATCCTCACGCTGTTCCTTGCGTTCTTCGTGGCTCGCGATGCCGCGCTGGTTGCGATCTTCGGAACGCAGTTCATCATCGGTGTCGCCAACGCACTCAACGCTCCGGCGTTCCAGGCAAGCATGCCGCTACTCGTGCATCGCAAAGACCTGCCGGGTGCAATCAGCCTGAACTCGGCAATGATCAACGGCAGCCGCGTCATGGGCCCGGTCCTCGCTGCAGTGCTCGCATCAGCCGGCATGAGCACCTCGCAGATCTTTGTCGTTAATGCCGCGACCTATGTCTTCTTCATTATTGCGCTGCTGATCGTCCGCATGCCCGACGTGCGCGGAAAATTCACCGAAGTTGGCTGGCGTCGCTTGCTGACCGGCACGAACATCGTCCGCAACCGCGCCGTGCTCTCGCGGCTGCTGTTGGGCATGTTTCTGTTCTCGCTGTTCAGTCTTCCTTTCGTCGGCTTGTTCCCATCGATTGCCCAACTCAACTTCGGGTTCGACCCGCTCGGCAACTCGTATCGAGGGCTGTACGCCACGTGGGGCTTCGGTGCATTCTTTGGTGCGATCTCCGTGGGCACGTGGCTGTCTGATATCCGTCGACACACGTTGATCGTGCGCGGCTTCACCGCGTTTGCGATCGCCCTGGGAATCTTCAGCCAGCTCCGTGACGGCTTTTCGCCGTATCCGGTCGGCTTCGTCCTCGGCTTTGCCTACTTCATGACCGCCACGGCGATCACGACCGAACTTCAGCTGAACCTGAAAGACACCGAACGCGCATCAGTAATGCCGCTGTGGTTCATGGCGTTCGGTGGCACGGTTCCGATCGGCAACCTGCTGTTCGGTGTCGTGATCGAGTGGGTCGGCGCACGTGCCGTGCTCGGCTTCGGTGCCGCGTTCGCGCTCTTCCTTGCGTACTGGGTTGACCTTCGTCAGTTCACACGCGGCGCGTTCCTTGCTGAACAAGATGGCGGGGAGAAGTACACCCCGGTCAACGCCAGCCGCTTCATTTAGCAAGTTGCGCACACAGTTGGGTATGGGGTCAGGCCCCTTTCGCAACTCTCTGAGCGCTATTCGAGCAGTTGCGCAACAATTCGCTCGAGGCCTGCTGAACGGCTTGCCTTGACCAGCACGACATCGCCAGCTCCGAGTGTGCCAATCAGGCCGACCGGATCGTCAGTCGAACGCACGCCATACAGGTCGGTGCCGGTGGCGACCAACTGAACACCGAGGGTCTCGGCGATTCGGGAGACTTGCCGATGTCCTTCGACTTCATCTTCGAGTTCGCCCATGAGGCCAAGAATCGCAATCCGTCGATCGGCGCGCATCGCGGCCACTGCTTCGAGGGCGGCAGTCATCGATGTCGGGTTCGCGTTGTACGCGTCGTTGATCACCGTTGCGCCGCTTGGGGCGTTGAACACTTCCATCCGCATCGCCGACATCTGCGCGTTCGCCAACGCCCCGATTGCGGCGTCGAGTGACACGCCGACAGAACCGGCTACCGCAATCGCCGCAGCAGCGTTCATCGCCATATGTTCGCCGCTGATCGCCAACTGGACGACGCCACTCCCCCATGGCGTGTCGACCCTAAAGCTTGGCCGGGCAAGGTCGTCCAGCACGAGATTGCTGATGCAAATGTCACCCCCACCGTTGGCCGCTGTGCCGTAGGTGAGCACAGATGCACCCGTGTGCTTCGCCATGGCCGCGACACGCTCGTCGTCGCCGTTGAGGATTGCTGTGCCTGACTTCGGGAGTGCCGCGACAAGCTCCCGCTTTGCCTTCGCCACACCGTCAATCCCGCCGACGCGCTCAGTGTGTGAGTAGCCGACGGCCGTCACGACGCCGATATCAGGTCGAGCCACTTCGCAGAGCGACGTAATCTCACCAAACCCCCGCATCCCCATTTCGAGAACGAGCACCTCGGTGTCATCCGGTGCGTTCAGGATCGTGACCGGCAAGCCCTGCTCGTTGTTGAAGCTGCGCTCGTTTGCCGTTGTCTTGCGCTCTGCCGAGCACGCCGCGGAGATGAGGTCCTTCGTCGACGTCTTACCGACGCTGCCGGTGACGCCGACCACCGTCGTGTCGAGTCGCTGTCGCGCCCAGCCTGCGAGCCGCATCAAAGCGTCTGCAGTGTCGGCGACTTCGATCGACGTGCCGTCTTTGCGCCACGGGTCAGCTTCTGACGTGAGGTGCACGACCGCGCCAGCCTCACGGGCGATTCCGATGAACTCGTGACCGTTACGTTCGGCGACGATCGGCACGAACAACTGCCCTGGGATCAACGACCGGGTGTCGAACGATGCCCCATCGAAGGCGACGTCTGGGCCCAGCAGACGTCCCGAGATAGCCACTGCTGCTGATGATGACTGAATCCTCACGGTCCGGAACGGTACCGTCACGGCCATGTCCGGTGATGAAACACAACGCATCAATCTGATCGTGTTGTTTGGTGGCCAGAGTGCCGAACACGACGTGTCGTGCACGACGGCCGCGCATGTCTTGGCCGCTGCCGACCCGACCAAGTACGACATTACGCCGATCGGGATCTCGACCGACGGCCAGTGGGCGCTTGCCGACGGTGCACTTGCTGCACTCCGCCAGAGCCCAGACATGCTCCCTTCTCAACTCGATCCATCTGGCTCGAATGTCTCACCGACACCGATGCTTGCGAGCGCTGCTGCTGTTGAGGGGCAGACGGTCGTCATGCCGCTTCTTCATGGCCCGATGGGCGAAGACGGCACCGTGCAAGGCCTGCTTGAGCTCGCCGGCCTCGCGTACGTCGGGGCTGGGGTGCTCGGCTCGGCAATTGCGATGGACAAGGCCATGGCCAAGCAGGTCTGCACCGCTGCTGGCATTCCACAGGCCCGCTATCGAGCCTTTGCCGAGCACGAGTTGACACCCGACCTCGCGCAACAGGTCGTCGACGACCTCGGCCTGCCCGTATTCGTAAAGCCCGCAAATATGGGTTCCTCGATTGGTGTGTCCAAAGCGACCACCATCGAAGAACTCCGAGATGCCATCGACCTTGCGCTCAGCTACGACGAGATGATCGTCGTCGAAGAGGCAGTCGTCGGCAAAGAGATCGAGGTCGCCGTGCTCGGCAACACCGATCCGCAGGCCGCGACGCCCGGCGAGATCGTGCCGGACGATGAATTTTACAGCTACGAAGACAAGTACGTCAGCAACCGCTCATACGCGACAATCCCTGCACCGATCGGTGCTGCCGCTCTGGCCGAAGTTAAAGCCCTTGCGATCGCAGCATTTAGAACACTGCGGTGCGATGGGCTGGCCCGCGTCGACTTCTTCTGGGAAGACCCTGACATCGAGACCAACGGCCGGGCCGGGCGCGGGTTCTTGCTGAACGAGGTCAACACGATGCCCGGCTTCACGCCCATCTCGATGTTCCCGAAGATGTGGATCGCCGATGGCGTCAGCTACCCAGAAATCATCGATCGGCTCGTCGACCTCGCCATCGAGCGATACGGCCGTCGTCGTCGCAACACCGCTCACTGACTCGCCCAATCAAGAACGCAGCCGGTCAGGTTCTCACCGGGTCAGGCTTGGAGGGCGGCGCGCAAAAACGCTCGCAGCTCGTCACGGAGCGAGCGCAACCCCGCAGTATCGGCGGTCCAGCCGACCGCACGCAGCACCTCGGGCTCGGTCGCGATACCCGTAATCGTCGCGTAACCGAGTGCCGCAATCAGCCGCGGGTCGCCTGCCCTGAGCCGCCCTGCTGCCATTTCGTCGCCGAGATAGGCCACAGCACGGTCGATGAGCGGCGCGATGCGTTCGGCAAGTCGATCAGCCTGCCCCTGGCTCAATCGGCTGACCTCACGGACCAATCCGAGCAGCCCAGGTCGGCGAACGGCAGGCCGGAACACCGCCCGAACGACTGCGTCGATTCGATCGAGCGGATCGTCGGGCGCCGACCTAACTGCGGCGTCGATCACGATGACCAATTCGGCAGCAACCTTGTCGAGGACACCGTCAACCAGGGTTTCCTTCGAATCGAACCAGTACAGCACCGTCTGTTTGCGTACCCCAACGTGGCGCGCGATCTCGTCGAGCGACACGGCAACAACACCACGTACGCCGAACAGATCGAGCGCCGCATCGAGGATCCGCTCACGAGTCGTTTGGTCTGGCACTGCGCACCTCCATTCGAACATCATGACATTTCTCTCTACCAATTGGTAGACGATTCGTGATAGAACATGAACCGTGATTGCCGAATCCCTTGCGGGCAAACGTGTTGCCATCACCGGCTCGACCGGTTTTGTTGGCACGGCACTGGTCGAGCGCATGCTGCGCTCTGTCCCCGACTGCGACCTCGTCCTGCTCGTCCGCGACGGCAAACGCACTCCTGCCGCCAAGCGGACGCAGAAGGAGATCCTGAAGAACAACGCGTTCGACCGGCTCCGTGAAAAGTTTGGTGCTCCCGACTCAAGCGAGACCTTCGCCGAGATGACCGACCGCCGCATCACCACAATCGCCGGTGACGTCAGCCGTGACGGCCTTGACCTGAACGACACCGATCGGGCGGCGTTCGCCAGCTGCGACACCATCATTCACTCGGCTGCCGCCGTCTCGTTCGACTCGCCGCTCAACTCAGCCGTCGAGATCAACCTCCTCGGCCCCGTGCGCATCGCTGAGCTTTGCAACGAGATCGGCATCACGCCACACATCGTTGCGGTGTCCACCTGCTACGTCGCCGGCAACCGTCGCGGCCGGGCGCCAGAAGAGCTCGTCAGCGAGGGCCCGTGGGACATCGGTCTCGACTGGCGCAGCGAAGTCGCATCGGCTCGCCGCCTCAAGGGCGATACCGAAGCAATCAGCCGGACACGTGCGAACCTCGAACGGTTCCGTAAGGACGCCCACACCGAACTCGGTGCAGCTGGCGCGCCCGCACTCGCAGCAAAAACCGAGCAGCTCCGTGAGCGCTGGGTCCGTGCCGAGTTGGTCGACGCTGGCCGATCACGTGCAGCCAGCCTCGGCTGGCCCGATGCGTACGCCTATACGAAAGCACTCGGCGAGCAGGCGCTCACCGAAGTGAAAGGCAATGTGCCCGTCTCGATCGTCCGACCGTCGATCATCGAATCGGCATGGGCCGAACCGAACCCCGGCTGGATTCGCGGCTTCCGCATGGCCGAGCCGGTCATCATCTCCTTCGCTGGCGGTCTCCTCAAAGAGTTCCCCGGCGTCCCCGAGGGCACGGTTGACGTCATCCCCGTCGACATCGTGGTTGCCGCGATCATCGGCGTTGCAGGTGCAGGGCCCGAAAAGGCCCCCCGAATCAGCCAAGTCGCATCAGGCGGGGTCAACCCCCTGCGTTACCGCGCGATGGTCGACTGGACCACCAAGTTTTTCACCGACAATCCGCTGTACGACAAAGATGGCCAGCCGATCATCGTCCCCGAGTGGAAGTTCCCCGGCCGCGGTCGTGTTCAAAAACAGCTCACGCGGGCCCAGACGGTGCTGACCACCGCTGAGAAGGCTTTGCAGGTACTGCCCCTCCGTGGCAAGCAAGCCGACTTCGCCGCCGAACTCGAATCGAAGCGGCAAGACATCGAGCGGGCACTTGAATACGTCGAGCTCTACGGCCTGTACACGGAGTGCGAGGCGATTTACCAGATCGACAACCTGCTTGGCCTGTGGGACACACTCGATGCTGACGACCAACGCGACTTCAACTTCGACCCACGGGTCGTCGATTGGGACCACTACGTCAACAACATTCACTTGCCGTCGATCGTTCAGCACGCCCGCGTCAAGTCCACGCCTGGCAAGTCGAAGGCGACCGATCGCATGAGTCGGATGCGCAAGCAGGTCCTCGACCCGAAGCGCCACGTTGCCGCCTTCGACCTCGAGAACACCTTGATTGCATCGAACGTCGTCGAGAGCTACTCGTGGCTGGCCACGCGCCGCCTCGATACGCCCGAGCGCCTCCGCTACGTGTTCCGCACGCTGCTCCAAGCCCCGGGCCTCCTCAAGATCGATCGCCAAGATCGCACCGACTTTCTGCGCCACTTCTATCGTCGCTACGAGAACGCACCGGTTGCTCAGGTCGAAGCCGACGCCCGCGAGATGATGACCCAGCTCATCATGGCCAAGAGCTTCCCCGACGGCCTCCGCCGTGTGCGTGAGCACCGCGCTGCCGGCCACCGCACGATCCTGATCACCGGCGCCCTGAGCTTCAACGTCGAAGGCCTGCGCCCGCTGTTCGACGAGATCTTCGCTGCGGAGATGACCGTCAAGCCCAACGGCACCTACACAGGCGAAATGCCCGTTGTTCCGCCGACCGGCGAGGCCCGGGCACAGCTGCTCGCCGATTACTGCGAACGTGAAGGCCTCGACATCGACGAGTGCGTGGCCTACGCCGACTCGTCGTCCGACCTTCCACTGTTCGAAGCGGTCGGCTTCCCCGTTGCAGTCAACCCGGAAACCCGGCTTGCCACGATTGCTCGTAAGCGCGGCTGGCTCGTTGAAAACTGGAGCAAGGCATCGGGCTCATCACAGCCGATCCTGCCGATTGGCAAGTTGATGAGCGAACGCGAACGAAAGGCATTCGTTTCATGAGGGCACTGCAGGTCCGCCGCAACGTCGCCAAGCTCGGCATGGCCCGAATCGCATCAGCCGTGTCGCCCACCATGGCCGCAAAAATGGGTCCGCTCGACCTTCGCACAATCGACGATCCATCCTGCCCTGGCGGCACAGACGCCACCGGCTGGCACCAAGTCAAAACCCGGTTGGCAGGTATCTGCGGCTCGGACATCTCGCTCGTCGAAGGGCACGCATCGACCTACTTCGAAGATTGGGTCAGCTTCCCGTTCGTCCCCGGCCATGAAGTCGTCGGCGAACTCGAGTCGGGCCAGCGCGTCATTCTCGAACCTGTGCTCGGCCATGCGGCTCGCGGGCTGCCACTTCCCTTTGAGGGCGCCTCACCAGCAGATGGTGACGACTACGCCCACCTCGCCATGGATTCCAACGGTGGAGCACTCGAAGCGGGCATCCAAACCGGTTTCTGCTGTTCGACCGGCGGCGGCTGGGCCCCCTGGTTCTGGGCGCACGAGTCGCAGCTCCATCACATCGACGATTCGATGCCCGACGAACGAGCTGTTCTTGTCGAACCGCTCGCTGGCGGTATTCACGCTGCCCTCCTGAGCCGGCCGAGCCTGGCCGGCATTGAGAACCCTGTTGTCGCCGTCCTCGGCGCTGGCACCATGGGCCTAGCAGCGATTGCGGGCCTCAAGCGCTACGTCCCCGAGGCCCGCATCGTCGTCGGGGCTCGCTACCCGCACCAGCAAGCCTTCGCCAAGGCGTTCGGAGCCGACGTCGTCGTTCCCGACAGCCAGCTGCAGAGCGCCGTCCGTCGCCAAGTCGGCGGCATGGTCGTTGGCGGCCAACTCACTTCCGGCGCGCACGTCACCATCGACGCCGTTGGGTCGAACTCCTCGGTGGTCGATGCACTTGCGATGACCAAGCCCCGTGGTCGAGTCGTGCTGCTTGGCATGCCGGCCGACGTCACGCTCGACCTCACCGGGCTCTGGCACCGCGAGACCGAGTTGAAAGGTGCCTACACCTACGGTACCGAGACCCTCACCGACGGCACCACCGTGAAAACCTTTGACCTCGCCATCGACACCGCCAACCACTATGAGGCCGAGCGCTTGCTTTCGGCTACCTACTCACTCGCCGAACACGTCGACGCCATCGCCCACGCGGCGACCACGGGCCGACGCGGCGCCGTGAAAATCGCATTTGATTTGCGCACTGGAGAGAGCTGATGGTCCTGTCCCCCAAGCCGGATCACCGCCGCTCCGCTTCGGCTCCTCGTCCTGCCAGGCTCGTTTCCTCGCCGGCCACCCACTCTGCTGCGACACCTTTTGAAAGGGTCATCTGATGCCACGCCCCGGATTTGTTCTTGACGTCGATCGCTCGACACCACCCATGCTCTTCTGGCGCGGCGAAAACTTCAGCCTCGAACGCCTGCCCGCCGATCGCAGCCGAGTGATTTACCCGCCCGAGCCACTTGCGGGCATCGAAGATCCTGAAGGCGCAATCCGCAACGCGCTCCTCAATCCAATGGACTCCGACCCGTTGCCGACGTTGCTCAAGCCCGGCATGAAGCTGACCATCTGCTTCGACGACGCATCGCTGTCGCTCCCGAAGATGCGCCGGCCTGATACTCGCCAACGGATCATCGAGGCCGTGCTCGAACTGGCCGCCGAGGCCGGTGTCGACGACGTCCATCTGATCGCGGCACTCGGCCTCCACCGTCGGATGCATGACTACGAACTCAAGCATGTGCTCGGCGATCGGATCTTCGATGCCTTCCACCCGCGCGGCACGCTGTACCAGCACGACGCTGAGGATTACGACAACCTCACCGTGATCGGTGAGACCGAAGAGGGCGAAGTCCTCGAAATCAACAAGCGTGTTGCCGAGTCGGACCTTGTCGTCTACGCCAACGTCAACCAGGTTGCGATGGACGGCGGCTGGAAGTCAATCACCACCGGCGTCGCCTCGTACCGCTGCCTCAGCTTCCACCACAACCCGAAGACGCTGCAGAACACGCGCAGCCTCATGGACCGCCACCACAGTGCACTACACCAAAGCCTGTGGCGGATGGGTGAGGTCTTGCGCGAAAGTGGTCCACAGATCTTCACGGTCGAGACCACACTCAACACGAACACGTTCCCGAAGCCGTTCGACTTCCTCGCCAAACGCGAATGGGAGTGGAACGCCAAGGACCGCGCCACCTACCTCGCCACGCAGAAGTCGCTGAGCGCGATGCCGTTGAAGGCGCGTCGCAAAATCATGCACTCGATCGAGTCGCCATACGAGATGACCTCGGTACAGGCCGGTTTCACTCCGACCGTGCACGAAGAGACACTGAAGCACGTGTACGCCCAGCACCTCGTCGAAGTTGAGGGTCAGACTGACATTCTGACCATGGGCATCCCGTACATCTGCCCGTACAACCCCGAGGGCGTCATGAATCCGATTCTCGTGATGTGCATGGGCCTCGGCTACCTGTTCAACATGTACCGCGGCAAGCCGCTCGTGCGTGAAGGCGGCGTGATCATCATGACGCACCCGACGTACCGCGACTTCAACCCCGTTCATCACCCGAGCTACATCGACTTCTTCGAAGAAGTGCTCACCGACACGACCGACCCGGCCGTGATGAGTGAAAAGTGGGAGAAAAAGTACGCTGAAGACGAGTGGTACCGCCACCTGTACCGCACCGGTAACGCCTATCACGGTGTCCACCCGTTCTACGCTTGGTACTGGGGTGCACACGGTCAGCAGCACGCCGGCAAGGTCATCATCGTCGGCGGTGACGCACCGACGGTTCGCCGTCTCGGCTTCACGCCGGCATCGACGATGAACGACGCCTTGGAGATCGCCAGTGACGTCGTTGGCCGTTCCCCGACGGTGACTCACCTCCACGTTCCGTCTGTCCTCGTCGCTGACGTCAAGTAAGGCGCGAGGGTCTTCGACATGGCGAATCCCTACATGAAGCGGGCACAGAAGCTCGCCGGCAAGGCGGAAGGCGCTGTACGCCAAGCGACAACGCCCCTGCGGAACTTCGGGTTTCCGTTCCGAGCGCCCACGGTCCCGCGCGGGGTAGAAGTGCCTCCCGAGGCGTCCGGCCTGGGCGCGCATTACGACACCGACTGGGCACGTCGTCCGATTGCATCCAGCATCCGGGGCGTCATCAACGAGGGGCCGATGCGCCTCGCTGCGCGTCTTCTGACCAACCCTGAGATCACCGGCGTCGATCGGCTCGCATCACTACAGCGGCTGGAAAATCCGCCTCCCGTGATCTTCGCCCCGACCCACCACAGCCACTTGGACACCGGCCTGATGATCCGGTCGATTCCGCTCGTGTGGCGACGCGACCTCGTGGTCGCTGCCGCCGCCGACTACTTCTTCAACAAGAAGTGGAAAGCCGTCATATCGGCACTCGCGCTCAACGCTGTGCCGATCGATCGTGAAGTCACCGGCCGCAAGTCGAGCGACCTGCTTGTCGGACTCGTGGAAAAAGGCAGCAGCCTCATCATCTACCCAGAAGGCGGGCGCTCCCCCGACGGCTGGGGCCAAGAGTTCAAGGGCGGCGCCGCCTACCTATCATCGAAGACAAGCGCACCGGTGGTTCCCGTGTTCATCGATGGCACCGGCTCGATCTTCGGCAAAGGCATGAAGCGTCCGAAGCCGGGCAGCACCAAGGTCGTCTTCGGCGCCCCGATGTGGCCTCAAGAAGGTGAGTCAACCCGCCGATTCAACGCCCGCATCGAGGCAGAAGCAACAGTGCTCGGCGACGAAGCCCTCACCGACTACTGGTCGGCCCGTAGCCGAGCGGCGCGCGGGGAGAGCCCATCGCTCACGGGTCCCGAGCACACCAGCTGGCGCCGAGACTGGGATCTCGCCGACCGTCGCAAGTTGGGCGCCGCCGGTACACGCCGCAGAGCCAAGCGCTCTTGGCCCGACTTGGGCTAAAAAGCCCAGCGTCCAGGCAACGTTTGCCCCGCTCCTCACTGCGGTGAGGACACGCGCCGAGCGGTGTAGCTGCCGGTCGTTCACGAATGCCTTGCCGTGCTCGTGTTGCTACCTATGCCTGTAATCCACCTTGGATTTCGCACGGCTGACGTTGTGAGTGGGTCAGCTCTTTTGCTCTGCTCGAAGTCGGGAGTTGATTGGCAGATGATTGCTGCTCGCGTCGGACTCCCAACAAGCTGCGATCGTCGACGGCGTCGTCACGAACACGTCGTGGATGGCTCCGCAGGATGAGGAGGTGACGACAAATATGGTCACGATGATCTGTTTTCTGCTTTCTGTTTTCTGCTTTCTGCTTATGGCTTCGAGATCCGGGAAGAACGATGTCCCGAGGGGGATTCACAAGACAACCCAGCCCGACGTCTGCTCCGGCGGAGAGGGCGGTCTTACGTGATGTGTTCATTGGTTGGTTCATCTCTCTTGCTGAGGCGTCAGAGTGTCGGGCTCGGTTCCGAAAGACTGCTCGTCGGGAGTGCCGGTGTTGGCCGCTGCGCTGAGCGTGGCGGGGACACGCTCGAGTGACGGGTGGACTTGGGCTCCGCGTAGCACCTGGTCGGTGCGGGCCGTGTTCGGGAGCAGCCAGGCCGCCAAGCCGACGCTGGAAGCGAGGACTGCGGCGCTGAACCAGAAGCCCGCGTTCATTGCGTCGATGAACGCAGTGCTCGCTCCCTGGAACGTGGTGGCGGCGACGTCGGCTGGGAGTGACGGCAGTGTTGCGGCGACGACGCCGATGCCTTCGGTGGCTGCTTCGATGACATCGTTCGGTACCTGGCCCTCAAGTTCTTGTTCGACGTTCGAGCGGTAGATGCCTGAGATGAATGTGCCGAGAACTGCGACGCCGAGCGCCGAGCCGAGTTCGCGGGCTACGTCATTGACGGCGGATCCGACTCCGGCCTCTTCGATGGGGACCGACGCCATGACCATGTCGGTGAGCGAGGGCATGCCAAGGCCGAATCCGAATCCGAACAGCATGATTGTTCCGATTTCGATGCCTGCACTCCAGTCCGCACTGATGGTCGTGAGGATGAGGACCGCTGCGGTCATGATCGACATCGCGATCATGACGGTGCGACGAGGGCCGATCGCTTTGCCCAGTGGTGGCGCTATGGCCGAGGCCAGCACGATTGCTCCCGCGTTGGGCAGGATCAGGAGACCGGCCTCAAGTGGGCTCTTGCCCTGCACAATTTGAAAGAACTGCGTCAGGAAGAAGAACGTCGCTGGCCCAGCGAAGAACATTGCGCCCAAGATGAGCACCGACCCGGTGAAGTCCCGGTTCCGGAAAAAGCGCAGCGGCAGCATCGGATCCGAGGCGTGCGTCTCGACGTAGAGGAACAGTCCGAGGAGTGCGGCCGAGAACGCGAAGCTGCCGACGATGAGTGGTGACGTCCAGCCTGCTTCGTTGCCTTGAATGATGGCGAAGACGAGTGTCGAGATGCCGAGAGTGGCGGTGATTGCGCCGGGCACGTCGAGGCCGATGTCGCGCTCATCGCGGGACTCTTTGACGACGACCTGACCAACCAGTGCAAGAGCGATGATCGGGATGTGAATCCAGAACGCTGCCGCCCAGTTCCATTGGTCTACGAGGAAACCACCGACGGCGGGGCCGAGGCCGATACCCATTCCTCCAACGGCGGTCCAGACCGCAATCGCCTTGCCGCGCTCATCCCGTTGGAACGTGTTGGTCACGATGCTCAGCGTGGCGGGCAACACGAATGCTGCACCGAGGCCCTGCGTCGCGCGTCCAATGATGAGCATTGGAACATCGCTTGCGAGCGCACCGATGACCGAGCCGGCTCCGAAGACGAGGAGCCCGAATGTCATCCAACGTTTCCGACCAAACCTGTCTCCGACCGACCCAGCGAACATCAAAAGGCCGGCCAGTACCAGTACGTAAGCGTCGACGATCCACTGCAGTTCCGACGTCGACGCGCCGAGATCCACAGAGATCGCGGGGAGTGCGGTGTTCACGACCGTGAGGTCGAGGAACACGATCAGGGTGCCCAGCGACATCACCGCCAGGATCAACCAGCGACGCGGATCGCGGGCCTCTACATCGGCCCCTTCGGGAATCAGTACTTCATCTGACATTGTCGGCTCCTCGTGATAACCGATGCCCGTTGGTGGGTGAATCGGATCGTGATCACTAATAAAAGACCGCTCGGTAGCAATTGTCAAGTATTTCCCTACCGATAGTTCCAATATTTGTAGAAACGTGCGATACTGGACCCGTGAGCGAGACAACCACATCTTCTCGGCGCCCGAGGGGTCGCCCGCGACTGTTCGACGAGGAGGCCGTGCTCGATCAACTCACCGCGCTCTTCTGGGACAAGGGGTACTCCCAGACCTCGGTCTCCGACCTCGTCGGCGCA
>JBLIMF010000023.1:0-21723 GCA_047638615.1 Gammaproteobacteria bacterium | reverse complement strand
GATCTCTGCCTTGGCCTTCGTCATCATGGTTGCAGATCCGGCGCTACTCGATGGGGGTGACTTCGAGTACTTCGTTGGAATCAACGCTGAAGTTGCTGCCCTGGCGGAGCTAATTGAACGCCCGACCTCAGCGGTTGACGATGTCAGGCACATTGTCGACAACGACGAGGACGGCGTCGGCCAACGGTGTCGTGGATCGAGCCGAGTCGAGCAGGCCGCCGGATGACTCGGAACCAGTAATTGCGGGGTCGACGAACGCTGCCCCGAGATACACGCCATCGTCAATTGCTTCGTCGAGTGCGATGACGATCTGTTCGGCAATGACGCCCTGCACGTCGGCGTCATCATGTCGAACGGTGAATTGGCTGATCAGCATCGGCGTGTCTTCCACGAGCTCGGCGGCGCGCATCACCTCGGCATGCATCTGCTCGCGAAGGTGATCGAGTTGCTCGTCGTTCGGTTCTGGAACGTCGATATCAACGTGAGCGAGCGCAAGGCCAACCAGATCGCACGTCTCGAGAAAACTCGCAGCGCTGCCGATCGTGTTGTTTGACAACGACGCAACAACGGGGGCCTCGCCACTGCGGAGCGCCGACCACGTGGCGGCCCAGCCGGCCATGGGGAGACCATCGGTGATCTCGGCGAACGGGATCCAGCCATGGACACGTGGACCGAATCGGTCAGCGATCCGTTCGGCGAACCTCGGGAACCACTTGATCGCGACATCTGGGTCGTTGACACCGCCCTCATTAGCAATCCAGCGCGGCTCGTCGACGTCATGCAACGTCGCCCACACTCGGAGCCCGATCGCATCAGCAGCGGTCAGTATTTGGTCGTACCAGTCGGCCCACCCGCCGTCGAGGTCGCCGGGTTTTGCTTGTAACCGTGCCCAATCGAACGTGAGTCTGAGATCGGTGACGCCGACCTGCTGAAGAACGGCTAAATCGTCAGGCCAGCGTGACTGGAAGCCGTTGCTTGTCGTGGGGCCGAGGTTCGACGTGTCGCTATAACCGAGCGTTACCGCAGTGGTGAGCGTGGCGCCGCGTGCAAAGGTCATGGTGTTGGAGAGCTTGTCGAGCCCAACGTCAGATGAACGGTGTCCGTGTCCAAAGATCGCTGGTGTCAGATTCGGCCGCCAGGGGAACTCCGGTGAGCTCGACAACGTCGATCGATCCCGGGAACCCACGCAGCTCGACTTCGCCAACTGAGTTGGTCGTGACCCCAGCGGGTAGCCGCTCGATGTGCATCGTGGGCATCAATGCTTCGACGCCTTTGGCGTGGTCGCAGAGACGCGATGCCATGTTGACCGCCGATCCAATGTAGTCGTCGCCTTCGAACAGCAGCGCATGGCCGGTTGCAAGACCTGAGCGGACGGTGAGCGGCGTGCAGACTTCGTTGGAGCGACGCCCGAGGTCGAGGACAAACTCCACGGCGTCTTTCTGGTCGACCGCAACGACCATGCAACCATCACCGAGCCACTTGGCGATGCGGACGCCCCGCTCAGAGGCAACGGCTCGGACGATTGTGCGGAATGAGCTCAGGATCCGACCGGCTGCGTCGTCGCCGAAGGCAGCCGTGTAGTTCGTAAACCCTGACAGGTCGACGAAGACGAAAGTGCGTGGTACGCGCATGATGATCAGCCTAATTGCGTTGACACATCAATGTCGTTTGAGCAATAGGTTCTTCGATCATCTTGCACTCGTTTTGCCATGGGGGGCAAAATCGGGTTTGGTTTTCGAACCACCGTGCTGCCCTCGTTGCCACAGGGCCGAGCGGCACAGCAGACAACGACAACCCGGTGATGAGGCACTGGCCTGAGGGCGACGCGAGGCCAAGGGGCGAGTAGGTTCAGAATATGGCGTCACGATTTACGTACTCGCGATGGGATGGCACGCAGACCGGCTTCGAACTTGATGCCGACGCCGCTTTCGACGAGCTGACCGACGAACTGCTGTATCACGGCGACGTCAACGCGGCGCTCCGTAAAATGATGCAAGAGGGCATGCGCGACCGGGATGGCAACCAGTTGCAAGGCCTGCGAGAGTTACTCGAACAACTTCGCGAAGAGCGCCAGAACCGGCTCGACCATCACGACCTCGGCGGTGTCTACGACGAGATCAACAACGAGCTGAACGATCTGATCGACGAAGAGCGTCACGCCATCGACAATGCACTGCGCGACGCCAAGAACTCCGGTGACCAAAGGCGTGCCGATAATGCAGAGTCGGCGGCTGTTGAACGCAACATGCGGCTTGATCTGATGCCGGACGACTTGGCTGGCAAAGTGCGCGAACTCGAGAGCTACAACTTTGAGTCTGATGAATCCAAGCAGCGATACGAAAAGCTCATGGAGAAGCTCAAAGATCAGTTAATGCAGCAGATGGTCGACCAGATGTCTGGCGCCATGGAAAACATGGGCCCCGAAGACCTGGCCCGCATGAAAGACATGATGGCTGCGCTGAACGAGATGCTCCAGAAGCATCAGCGCGGTGACGACCCTGGCTTCGAAGACTTCATGGAAAAGTTCGGTGAGTTTTTCCCGCAGAATCCAGAAACGGTCGAAGAACTGCTGGAGCAAATGGCTCAGCGCATGGCCGCGATGCAGGCCATGATGAACTCGATGACGCCCGAACAGCAGGCTCAGATGCAGCAGCTCAGTGACCAGCTCATGGAAGACATGGATCTGCAGTGGCAGATGCAGCAGCTGTCCGGCAACCTGCAGCAGATGTTCCCCGAGATGCAGTGGGGGAAGAGCTACGACTTCGAAGGCCAAGATCCAATGGGCATGGGCCAGGCAATGCAGCAGATGCAAGAGATCGGCGAGCTCGATCAGCTTGAGAACCTCCTGCGCAACGCAGCAAGCCCCGGGGCACTCGCTGAAGCTGACATGGATAAAGTTCGCAATTTGATGGGCGACGACGCCGCCAAATCACTGCAGCGGCTTGCTGACCTGACCAAGCAACTCGAAGAGGCCGGCCTGATCGACCAGAAGGAGGGCCGTCTCGAGATGACGCCGAAGGGCCTTCGCAAGATTGGCGCGAATGCCCTGCGCGAACTCTTCTCCAAGCTCGCCAAAGACCAGCTGGGCCAGCACGAGACCAGCAACATTGGCCAGGGCCACGAGCGCACATACGATACGAAGCCCTACGAGTACGGCGACCCGTTCCAGCTCGATCTGAATCGCACCATTCGCAATGCCGTTCGGAGATCTGGCGGCGGCACACCGATCAGCCTGCATCCTGACGATTTCGAGGTCGAGAAGACCGAGCATTTCACCCGCTCGTCGACCGTGCTGATGCTTGATCTCTCGCTTTCGATGCCGATGCGCGACAACTTCCTGCCGGCCAAGAAAGTCGCTATGGCTCTGCACAGCTTGATCAGCTCACAGTTTCCCCGTGATTATCTCGGCATCGTTGGCTTCTCGGAAACAGCACGCATTCTTCAAGCTGAGCAGTTGCCCGAGGTGTCGTGGGACTTCGTCTATGGCACGAACATGCACCATGGATTCACGCTTGCCCGCCAGCTGCTGGCCCGGGAATCCGGCACGAAGCAAATCATCATGATCACTGACGGCGAACCCACTGCTCACATCACGCCTGATGGTTACCCGTTCTTCAACTATCCGCCGGCGCGCGAAACCATCGAGGCAACGCTGCGCGAAGTCGTTCGTTGCACAAAGGAACAAATCCGGATCAACACCTTCGGCCTCGGCGCTGACGGATCGCTTCGGGCTTTCATCGAGCAGATGACGTCGATTAACCGAGGGAGGGCCTTCTTCACCACCCCGGAGGACCTCGGTGACTATGTGCTCGTTGACTTCATGGAGGGCAAGCGCGCCCTCGCTCGGAACGCTCGTCGCGCCGGCTGATCATCGAGCCGGAGGCATGCTGGCCTGTCCTGGCCAGCATGGAGTCGAACGCCTTACCAGGCTGGTCAGCTTGGGTCGGGTGTTGTGTGATCTTTGATCTGGCCGGCTCAGCTGCTGCCTCCCGCGAGCGCTCCAAGCTGTCCCTCGTCGAGCGCCGCCGTTTCAGGCAGTAGCGGCCGGAATCCGAACGGTGGGTTGTGTCTGTGCCGGCTCCGTGCGTGGTTGGGCTGTAGCGCATGTTTTGAGGCGCTGTGAAATCTTTGACCGTGTCTCGAAATTGTTTGGAAATCGACGCGCGGTACGCGCGATTAATCGCGCGCACCGCGCGATTAATCCGGTCGCGGCCTTGCAGAACGGCAGCAGGCTCTGGCAGAATGACAAACGTGTAGTTACAAGGTTGTTGCGACGACGTCAAGCACTCACGATTGGTGAGGCGCCGTCAGCAATGGCATTCGAAAAAGAAGTTCTACAGCCAGACGTTTTTCGGGCCGAGACAGGAAGTCCTTCACATGCAGTTCATCACGACATCGAGCATCACGGTCAGTGCGACACCGGTCGAGCCGGAGCAAGACTGGCACGATCACGCGAATTGCCTCGGTGTCGACCCCGATCTGTTCTTCCCTGAGCGCGGCGCGTCTACACGTGAGGCGAAAGAAGTCTGTCGCGGCTGCGAAGTGCAACGCGATTGCCTCGAATTTGCGTTACAAAACGGCGAGAAGTTCGGTATCTGGGGCGGTCTGTCGGAACGAGAACGTCGGCGTATTCGCCGTCAACGCGCCCAAGTCGCTCGCAGCATCATCGGGGCCTGATCCGATTTTTCGACGCCTGCGAGGCTGGCCCGACCGCAACTTGTCGTGGCCCGGCCGACGTCGCGGCCCCATCGAGACCAAGGTGGGGTAGCCTCAACCTATGATTGGATTCACACTCGGTGGCCCAGAGGGCATCATTCTCCTTGTCCTCGTTCTTGTGCTTTTCGGCGGTTCGCAACTGCCCAAGCTCGCCAAGAACCTCGGCAAGGCGCAGAAGGAATTTAAGGATGGTCTTGACGAGGCGAACAAGCCTCGCGAGGACGCCAGCTCCGACGCTGACTGAAAATCTAGGCTTCTTTTGACCGTCACTCGGCGGCCGGAAAACTCGAAAATGCAGTAATGCCCCGGCGCAGCGCCGGGGCATTACTGCATTTTCGGACTGATTCAGCGAACAATTACGGCAACCGAGGGACGCTGCTGTCTAGGCCTTGGGCCACTCAGGCGTTGATGCCAACAATCGCGTCTTCACGACGACGTTTCAGGATGCGGCGACGCTCGCGCTCGCTGCATGCACCCCATACGCCGTGATCGATGCGAGAAACGAGTGCGTATTCGAGGCACTGGCCGACAACTGGACATTCCTTACAGATCTTCCGGGCGCGGTCCACGCCGACGCCATCGCTCGGAAAGAACGTAGCCGGCGGATGGAGGCGGCAGTTGCCTTCGGCCATCCAGGCTGTTTCCGAGTCTGGGTCATGCGGCGCCGTGTTTAGTTCGAGTGGGCGCTCGTTGAGGGCAGCGTGCTCGGCACGGCTGAGGCCCTTGAGTGCCGCAATTTTGTTTGTTTTTGCTCGCTTGATCATGTTGGTGGTCCTCTTCACGATGCTGTGCTGACCGGCCCGAAATTGGCGGGATGCGTATTTTGACGTTGAAGGGAGCCGCTTGGTTCCCATTTCTTGTTCGTTTCGATTTGTTTCTTGGATGCTCTTTTCCGCGGCGGACTCTCTGCCACCACGAAATCCAGCGGATGTTGCGCCGTTGACGTAGAACTGTAACACGTTCGTAAAGAAAGAGACCGGGTCGGTGGCGATTCGGAAGACAATTTCCACTCTCGTTCCGGGCACGCCGCATGGTGCGTAGTTCCTCAATGGTTGCAAGGACCCGGGTGAGATCGATCGAAACGATCGCGAACTTCGCGCCGTTAGTCTGGGAGGCATGAGTGATGTCGCTGTCGAAAGCCGAGAACCCAAGGCGCACGCTCGGATCGTGTACCACGGCCCGGTGTCACCGCACTGGGAGGTTTACGGCGACTGGGGCGATCGGCAGACCCTCGACGAGTTCCGTGCCCGAGTCCTGGCACGGCTCGTGTTGCTGCCGCGCGACGACCCGCAGTTTCGCCGCAACCGCGAGCGCATCGTGCGTGACGCCGAGCGGGCATTGATCTCCATCGAATGGGACCTCGGCCGTCCCGAAGACGCGTCCTGAACGCCGCACGCACCACGACACCCGGAAACGGAAATGCTGTGAGCTGGTCGGAAAGCGGACAGACTGCCGTCGACGAACGTTTTTTGAATCGCGAGCTGAGCTGGCTGGCATTCAACGAACGTGTGCTCCAACTTGCGACCGAGCCGGGTATTCCCCTTCTCGAACGTGCCAAGTTCTGTGCGATTACGTCGACGAACCTCGACGAGTTCTTCCAGGTGCGCGTCGCGGCGCTGAAAGACCAGATGATCGCCGGCATCGACCGGCCGACGTGGGACGGCCGGACCCCGGCCCAACAGCTTGCCGCGATTTCGGAATGGGTACCGGGCATGATCGAGCGCCTCGACGACGCCTTCGTCGACCATCTCGTTCCCGAGCTCCGCGCCGCCGGTGTCGAGATTATTTCGTGGGACGACACGACCGTCGACGAGCGAGCCGAACTCGATCGCATCTATGTGTCGCGCATGTTCCCGGTGCTGACCCCGCTTGCTGTCGATCCGGGCCACCCGTTCCCGTACATCTCCGATCTTGCGCTGTCGCTCGCCATTAACGTTGCCGACCCCGAAACTGGCGATCGACGCTTTGCTCGTCTCAAGATTCCCGACATCTTCCCCCGCCTGATCAAGTGTTCACCCGGTCGGTTCGTACCGGCTGAGCAGGTCATCGGCGCTAAACTCGACCGGCTCTTTGTCGGCATGGTCGTGGAAAGCTGGGCTGCGTTCCGCGTCAGTCGCAACGGCGACCTGACGGTCGAGGAAGAAGAAGCCGACGATCTGCTTGAAGCGGTCGAGATGGAGCTCCGTCGCCGTCGGTTCAACAGCGCCGTGCGGCTGGAGGTTGCCTTCGATATTGGTGAAGAGCTCCTCGAGCTGCTGGTCCGTGAGCTCGATCTTTCCCATGACGACGTTACGTTGCATCGGTCGCCGCTCGACTTGAGCTGCCTGTTCGAACTGATGTCGCTCGACCGTCCTGATCTCAAGGACGAGGCGTGGCCGCCGGTCACCGCCGGACGGATCGCTGCTGCCGACGAAGGCGACCGACCGATTTTCGACGTCGTTCGCCATCGTGCCGTCATGCTCCATCATCCGTATGAGAGCTTCTCCAGCAGCGTCGAAGAATTCATCGGTCAGGCAGCCGACGACCCCAAGGTGCAGTCGATCAAGATGACGCTGTATCGAGCGGGTGGCGACAGCGCGATCATCCGCAGCCTCATGAAGGCTGCCGACCGCGGGAAGCAAGTCGCCGTGCTTGTTGAAATCAAGGCCCGTTTCGACGAGGCCACCAACGTCCAGTGGGCCAAGCAGCTCGAACGGGCCGGTGTCCATGTTGTCTACGGCATGGTTGGCCTGAAGACGCACAGCAAGGTCGTCCTGATCGTCCGCGACGACGGCGACCAGCTTCGCCGCTACTGCCACATCGGTACCGGCAACTACAACAGCAAGACGGCGCGGATCTACGAAGACATCGGCGTCATCACCTGCGACCCAGATATCGGGGCCGACTGCGCACAGCTTTTCAACCACCTCACGGGGTACAGCCGTGCACACGACTACCAGACGCTCCTCGTTGCGCCACGCGATCTGCGCCGTCAGTTGATCGACCTCATCGAGCACGAAGCCTCCTTCGGCTCGGAGGGGGAGATCGTGATGAAGTGCAACTCGATCGCCGACGAAGAGGTGGCAGAGGCGCTGTACGCGGCAAGCAACGCAGGTGTACGGATCGAGCTACTCGTCAGGGGTGTCTGCTGTCTGCGAGCCGGAGTCCCCGGGATGAGCGAGAACATTCGCGTCCGAAGCATTCTCGGCCGGTACCTGGAGCACAGTCGGATTTATCGGTTCAAAAATGGCAACGTCGTCGTCAATGGCCGGCTGCCGGGTGCTGCCACCAACGAGATCCACTTGATTGGATCTGCTGACCTCATGCCGCGCAACTTGAACCGTCGCGTGGAAGTGCTCGTACCGATTGAACACGAGCGGCATCGCGCATGGCTCGACCAGGCCATTGAGTTCCAGCTCGCTGATGACATTGTTTGCTGGGAACTGCAACCTGACGACCTGTGGCAACGAATGGGTCCGATCGAGGCGTTCGAGCCGCATGCGCAAGAGCGCATGTACCGCTGGACCATCGAACAGCAGACCCCCGTCTCGCGCTGACCCGGCGCCGCAGCAACACCGAATCACGATAATTCGGGCCTGTGTGGCGCCTGCGACCGGCATCCGTTCACATGTTGGTTGTTTCGTAGCGAACCGTTCACCTCTCGTTCACCTGTCGCGGCGGGCCGGTTCATCTTGCTTACGTATCTTCGGACTCGTTCGTTGCCATCCGGGCAACAGCAGCGTGAACCGCACCCAACTTCCCCCCAGGAGTACCAACGTGAACTCTCCCAAGCGCCGGCTCGTTGCCGGAGCACTTGCTCTTACTCTCGTCGCTGCAGCATGCGGCAGCGATTCCGAAGGCGGCTCAGAGGAGCCCGCCACAGATTCGACCGAAGCCACAGCCGATGAGGCTGCGACTGAGACGACCGAAGCCACAGCCGATGAGGCTGCGACTGAGACGACCGAAGCCGCGAACGACGAACCCGCTATGGATGCAAGCATCTCGGGCACCCTCGTCGGCGCCGGCTCATCGGCGCAGGCGGCCGGCATGCAAGGTTGGCAGGCTGGATTCCAAAATCTCAACCCTGATACGACCATTGCGTACGACGCCATCGGTTCCGGTGGCGGCCGCGAGCTGTTCCTCTCGGGCGGTTCGGATTTCGCCGGCTCGGATGCGGCACTCAAGGACGAGGAGTTCGAAGCGTCCAAGGAGCGTTGTGTCGGCGAGCAGGGCGCGATCAACCTGCCGCACTACATCTCGCCGATCGCCATCCCGTACAACCTCCCATCGGTCGACGCGACACTGAACCTCACTCCTGCGGTCATTGCCGGCATCTTCGCCAACACGATCACCAACTGGAACGATCCGGCAATCGCTGCGACAAACGATGGCGTCGAGCTTCCCGACCTGAACATCAACCCGGTGCACCGCTCGGACGAGTCCGGCACGTCGGAGAACTTCACCGACTACATGAGCCAGTCGGCACCCGCCATCTGGACCTTTGGTGAGATCGAGATCTGGGATGACGGTCCTGGCGGCGGCGAAGGCGCTCAGGGCACCTCCGGTGTCGTCGCAGCTGTTGAAGCCGGTGAAGGCTCGATCGGCTACGCCGATGCCAGCCAGATCGGCAGCCTTCCGGCCGCAGCCGTCGGCGTCGGTGACGGCTTCGTCGAGTTCAGCCCCGAAGCAGCCGGTCGCGTCGTCGATGCGTCCGAGCGCAACACGGGTCGCAACGAATTCGACTTCGCCATTGAAGTCAACCGCACGCCCGATTCGGCTGATGTGTACCCGATCGCTCTGGTCTCGTACCACATTGTCTGCCTTGAGTACCCAGACCAAGAGATCGTCGACCTCATCAAGGCATTCATGACCTACGTTGGTTCTGAGCAAGGTCAGGCCGACTCGGCTGCCGCAGCAGGCTCAGCTCCGATTTCCCCCGAGGTTCGTGCTGACATGTTGAAGTCGATCGACGCGATCAGCGTCGGCGCTTAATCATCCCCCAAACCAGAGTCAGGCGACGAGCCGGTCCCTATTGTTTGGACCGGCTCGCCGCCACTCACGTTCCCTGGCACTTCGGTGCTGACGAATTCGGAGATATGCCGCAGTGACGATCATTGACCACCCGAAGCAACCGACCGAGCACGATTCGTCATTCGGTGACGAAAAGATCAGTAAGGCAGGCGACAAGGTCTTCTTTGGTCTTTCTTTCGGCGCAGCCTCACTGATCCTGGTGACCCTCGGTGCCGTCGCCCTCTTCCTCGTCAAGGAAGGGCTGCCGGTCTTTACGGCAAGTGACAAGTCCGACCTCGAGCGTGGTGGCGATTCGTTCTTGGGATACGTCGGTCCGCTGGTTCTCGGCACGGTCTACATCGCAACGATCGCCCTGCTGATTGCGACGCCGATCGCCGTCGCTGTTGCCCTGTACATCAGCCATTACGCGCCGAAGCGGCTGTCGCAGACGCTCGGGTATTTCATTGATCTCCTCGCTGCGATCCCGAGCGTTGTCTACGGCATCTGGGGCATCACGGTCCTTGCCCCGATCCTTTCGCGCACGCTGTATCCATGGCTCGACGACTACGCCGCTTGGTTGCCGTTCTTTGGCTCCGACGTCAATGTGTCGACCAGTGGTCGTTCGACGTTGACCGTCGGGATCGTGCTGGCTGTGATGGTGCTGCCGATCATCACGGCGATTTCTCGAGAAGTGTTCCTGCAGACGCCGAGACTGCACGAAGAGGCCTCGCTGGCCCTCGGCGCAACCCGCTGGGAGATGATCCGCCAAGCAGTGCTCCCGTACGGTCGCTCGGGTGTGATCTCTGGAGCGATGCTGGGCCTCGGCCGTGCGCTCGGCGAGACGATGGCCGTGGCCATCATCCTGTCGCCCGCCGACGGATACTTTTGGAACATCATCACGAACTCGAACTCCAACACGATCGCTGCGAATATCGCCCTCCAGTTCCCGGAATCGTCGGGCCTTGAGGTCAACCGACTCATCGCAACCGGCCTGGTGCTGTTCATCATCACCTTTGGGGTCAATGCACTCGCACGTCGGGTCGCCGACACTGGATTCTCTGGAGCTGACGGATGATGCCAACCGCTGAACATCTCGACACCGCGGAAGATGTCGACTCACATACCAATGGCGACGTCACGAGTGGCGAACTTGCCGGCAAAGGCACGTTTGCGATCTTTGGTGGCGCCGTCGTTCTCGGAGCGCTGACGTGGTTGCCGTCAGGCAGCGTCAACTGGGCGCGCTGGGTGATTGTGACGATCTTGGCCTACGTCATTGGCACATACGTCGTCTCGCGCATCGTGGAGTCGAAGCGTCATGCGACCGATCGGCTTGCCACTGCGGTCATGACAAGTTCCTTTGCCGTGGTCCTACTGCCGCTCGTCTCGGTCGTCTGGACCGTTGTGGAGCGTGGCTCAAATCGATTCGACTGGGCCTTCTACACCGAGACGATGCGCGGTGTCGTCGGTGAGGGTGGCGGCGCATACCACGCCATCATCGGCACGTTGATCATCACTGCGCTGGCGGCAACTTTCTCCGTACCGTTCGGACTGTTCACTGCCATCTATCTCGTTGAGTACGGCGGCAATACTCGCTTTGCCAAGTGGGTCACCGGGTTGGTCGACGTGATGACCGGTATCCCTTCGATCGTCGCAGGCCTGTTTGCCTACGCACTCTTCGTTCTCGTCGATGGCCCCGGCCACCGATCGGGTCTCGCTGGAGC
Source organism: Gammaproteobacteria bacterium (assembly GCA_047638615.1). Lineage (GTDB taxonomy): Bacteria > Actinomycetota > Acidimicrobiia > Acidimicrobiales > Ilumatobacteraceae > Ilumatobacter_A. The sequence continues at coordinate 10,297 of JBLIMF010000023.1, read as the reverse complement.
CGTTGCGCTCACGTTGCTGATGACGCCCGTCGTTGTTCGTGCGTCCGAAGAAATGCTGCGCCTTGTCCCGAACGAACTGCGCGAGGCGTCGTACGCCTTGGGCGTCCCGAAGTGGAGGACGATCGCAAAGATCGTCCTGCCTACTGCAGTCGCCGGCATCTTGACCGGCATTGTGCTGTCGATCGCTCGTGTGATCGGTGAAACGGCGCCGCTTCTCATCACCGTGGGCATTGCTCAAGGTGTCAACTACAACCCGTTCTCGGGACGCATGGCGACACTGCCGGTATTCACCTACAACTCCTACGCATTCCCAACGTTGCCACGCGACGCGAGCCTCGATCGAGCGTGGGCGTCGGCGCTGACACTCGTCGTCATCGTGGCGGTCCTCTTCACCGGGGCACGTATCCTTTCTTCCATCCTCAAGCCCAAAGGTCTGAAATGAACCGCTCGGTAACTTCAAGTCCTCTCCATTCGACCCAGAACGGCGCAGTGATAATGCCCAACTCCCCACATGCGACTCAGGCCGGCAACAGCTCGGCGGTCGAATCAGATTTGAATGCGCCAGTCGACCTGCCGAATCGCATCGACGTCACCGAGCTCAACATCTACTACGGCGCGTTCAAGGCGGTAGAAGACGTCTCCATGACGATCAACCCGCAGTCGATCACGGCGCTCATTGGCCCGTCGGGTTGTGGCAAGTCGACGTTCTTGCGATCACTTAACCGGATGCACGAAGTGATTGACGGCGCCTACGTCGAAGGCAGCGTCGTGATCAACGACAAGGATCTGTACGGCCCCGGTGTTGATCCGGTCGCGGTCCGCCGCAAGATCGGGATGGTGTTCCAACGCCCCAACCCGTTTCCAACTATGTCGATCGCCGACAACGTGTTGGCAGGTAAGAAGCTCAATTCCAAGCGGATGAGCAAAACCGAAGGGGCCGAGCTCGTCGAGGAGTCGTTGCGCGGTGCCAACCTCTGGAACGAGGTGAAGGATCGGCTCGACAAGCCGGGGTCGGGCCTGTCGGGTGGCCAGCAGCAGCGTCTGTGTATCGCCCGCGCCATTGCCGTGTCGCCTGATGTGTTGCTGATGGACGAGCCGTGCTCCGCGCTTGACCCGATCTCGACGCTGGCGATCGAGGAACTGATGCTCGAACTGAAGCGCACCTACAACATTGTGATCGTCACGCACAACATGCAACAGGCGGCACGAGTGAGCGACCGCACCGGCTTCTTTACGATCGAAGGAACCGGCAAACCTGGAAAGCTGATCGAAATGGACACGACCGAGAAGATCTTTGCCAACCCGGCCAAGGAAGCGACGCAGGACTACGTGATGGGGCGGTTCGGCTGATGTCGAAAGAACTTCGCTCCAACTTCCACGATCAGCTGACCGAGATCAGGGATGGCATTGCGCGAATGGGCGCCGGAGTCACCGAGCTCGTGCCGCGTGCCACGCAGATTCTCCTCGAGGGCGACCTCGAAGCAGCTGAGTACGTAATTCTGGGTGACAACGAGTATGACGCCAATTCGGTCGAACTCGAAGAGCGATGCTTCAGTGTGATTGCGCTGCAAGCCCCAGTCGCATCCGACCTTCGTTCGGTCGTTTCAGCCATCAAGATCATTGCCGACGTCGAGCGCTCCGCCGATCTGTGTGTCAACATCTGCAAGGCAGCTCGTCGTATCTATGGGCACGATCTCGATCCAAACCTGCGCGGCGTCATTCAGAAGATGGGCAACCAGGCCCGCGTGCTGTTCAAGGAATCAACCGAGGCGTATCTCAATCTTGATGGTCCACGTGCTGCAGCGTTGCACGACATGGACTCGTACCTCGACGATCTGCAACGCCAGTTCATCCAGGTGATTTTCGAAAGCCATGCGGCTGGGACCATCGACCTGCAAGTCGCCGTGCAACTCGCCGTGGTGGCGCGCTTCTACGAGCGGATCGGTGACCACGCTGTCAATGTCGGCGACCGCGTTCGCTACATCGTTGATGGCTGGGTGCCGGAGCATCCGCATGCCGAGAGTGACAACGATCCCCCCGAGATCATCGACGGCGTCATCATGTCAGCTGACCAGGGCTGAAGTCTGCCGTGCCCCCGATTGTCGCGTTGTTTGCCGGAGTGGTGATCGGTCTTGCGATCGGAGTTGTTCTGGCACGCCGGGCGATTGACGACGACCGGTCAGCTCGGCGTTCCCATGATGCAAGCAACCAGCCGACCAGCGGGCCAGGCGTGGCCGCCGACAACGTTGCCGACAAGCCTGTTGCCGATCTTGCACTGGGATTGCAGAGTGCCGTCGACCATCTGCAAATGGGCGTCGTGGTGTGCGACGTATCGTTGAAGACCACATACCGCAATGGGGCCGCCGACGCACTCACGGGCACGCATGCCGGCGTCATCGTGGATGCACACCTGCAGCAACTCTTTGCCAAGGCGCGGTCGGGCGAGCAAGTAGGACGAATCGTAGAACTTCAGGGGCCGCCAAAGACCACCTTGAGCATTGACGCGATGCCGATCCCGCGCGGCGGGGCAGTTGCCACGATCGACGACATCAGCGAACGCGTTCGTATCGACTCGATGCGCACCGACTTCGTGGCAAACATCTCGCACGAACTTAAAACGCCGGTCGGCGCCATCGCGGTTTTGGCAGAAATGCTCGCCGAAGAAACCGATCAAACGGTGATCCACACACTGTCGACCCGAGTCGTCGAAGAGTCACACCGTGCGGCACGAACGATCGATGACTTGCTCAAGTTGTCACGCATTGAGTTGAGTCATCATCTCGACGACGAAGTCGACCTGACGGCCGTCATCGGAGAAGCCGTGACCCGAGGCCGGATGGCAGCTGATGGTCACCATGTCCGAGTCGAAATCGTCGAAATAGTGGATCGACTGTGGATTCGTGCCGACCGGGCACAGTTGGGCTCCGCCCTCGGCAACCTCGTCGAGAACGCCGTCAAATACAGCGACGAAGGTGGGCTCGTGCGGGTGAGCATCCGTCGCAACGAGCGATGGGTCGAAGTCGTGGTCGTCGACCAGGGCGTCGGGATTCCCGCCGCCGATCTCGACCGAGTATTCGAACGGTTCTATCGTGTTGACAAGGCGCGTGCCCGACAGACCGGAGGAACTGGGTTGGGCCTTGCCATTGTGCGCCACGTTGCGAACAACCACGGGGGTGTCGTCTCCGTGCAATCGCAGGAAGGTGAAGGGTCGACATTTACCTTTCGCCTCCCTGCTCGACTCCTGGGGCCAGCCCCCGAAGTAGATGAGCCGGCAGGCTCGAGCAAAGTTCAGCCGGCATCCGGTCGGCCTGCAGTTCCACCGGAATTAACTCCACCACAGAAGGTGAGCACGCCCGATGGGTGAAGCCGTGATCCTGGTCGTCGAAGACGAGCCGTCATTCGTCGAAGCCCTCAACATTGGCCTCGTCCGTGAAGGGTTCACGGTGCACGTGGCCGTCGACGGTGTCGACGCCCTCGAAAAATTCGACGCCGTTTCTCCCGACCTGGTCTTGCTCGACGTGATGCTGCCCCGGCTCTCGGGCATCGAGGTCTGTCGCCAGATTCGCAAGAAGAGTCGGGTGCCGATTATTATGGTCACCGCCAAAAGCGCGGAGATCGACACGGTTGTCGGGCTCGAAGTTGGCGCCGACGACTACGTCACGAAGCCTTACCGAGTTCGCGAGCTCGCTGCACGAATTCGGGCAGTCCTTCGACGTTCCGGTGAGACATCTGACTCGACCGCAGCCCTCGGTGCCGGAACAATCGAAGTTGGCGCTGTCATGCTCGATCCCGAAGCACACCGCGTCACTGTCGCTGGTGAGGAGTTGACCCTTCCGTTGAAGGAGTTCGAGCTGCTCCACCTGTTGCTCGTGAACGCTGGTCGCGTGTTGCCGCGCGAAACGTTGATCGACCGGATTTGGGGACACGATTACGTGGGCGACACGAAGACGCTCGACGTCCACATCAAGCGGTTGCGGAGCAAGTTGGAAGCCGATCCAAGCAACCCCACCCTCATCACCACTATCCGCGGTTTGGGTTATAAATACTCTCGCTGACGAGGCGCCCCGGAACTGCGGGATTCTGCGGTCTCGTTCTGTTCAGTCGTCTTTGTCGTCTTCTTCGGTGATGGAGGAGGGGAGGGGGCCTGCGGCGGTGCGGACGATGCCAAGCAGGTTGGCGACGATGCGCTTCAGGTATCGGTAGTAAATTGCACGGGGCACGACCTCGCGGCCTGGCCGGTCGGAGTGGAGGTAGCTCTCGATTTTGGCCTGGTGCTCGGCGACCAGGGCGAGAATGCGAATGGCGAACTCCTCGGTGCGTCCGTCGTTGGGCTCGGCGAGCAGGTCGGCCGCTTCGCCAAACATCGTCGAGATCAAGCCGCGCTCTGCCAGCATGGCCTCGGTGTCGGTTTCGCCGGCCAGGCGGACACCGCTCTCGGCGAGATCGAGCACATTGGTCGCCTGGTCGCCGATGCGCTCGATCTTCTTGAGTAGCAAGATCATGCCGAGTACGGAACCAATGTCGGATGAACCCTGAACAGTGACATGGACGACCAGTTCAGAACGCAACTGCTGTTCCATGTGGTTGATGCGCTGGTCGGTGTCACGGATGTCGGCTTCGACCGCCGCGGTGTCCGTGTTGGTGAGAAGGGCAAGCGTCGCCAGATCGAACGAGTGGCGTGCGTCGCCAAGCATCCCGACGGCTCGAGACACGATGTGATCGAGGCCGCCTTCGCGTTTGCTAAAAAATGACATCACCATGATCGAACTTCCCTCACGAGTTGCTGTTGGTTGAGAACTTGGCGCCGGTGCTGACTCATCGGAGCAGGGCAACACCAATAAGTGGGAGGATAATGAACGCTGTCATCACGTATGCGACGGCCCAAGCGCGTCGCTTGACGGCAATCTCCGCGAGGCCTTCCGCTAGCCGAACAGGGACATCGCGCGCGAACGGCAGAACGTAAAGCACCCCAATTCCCATCACGTTGAACGTGGTGTGGGCGAGCCCGACGGTGAGCGCCTCAGGCACTGACGCAGCCAGCGCAGCGAGCAATGCCGTGATCGTTGTTCCGACGTTGGCGCCGAGTGTCACCGGGTACGCATTGCGCAACGACAGTACGCCGGCGGCGGTCAGCGGAATGAGGATCGAGGTGGTGATGCTTGACGACTGCACAGCGATCGTGATCACGAGGCCGAGCAGCATCGCCACCGAGCCTGATCCCTTGCCAAGCACAGTGTTGACCGACTTCTCGACGCGGTCAGCGACGAGTGTGCGCATATTCTTCGTGATGAAAGTGAGCGCCAGCAGCACAATGGCGAGCCCGGTGATCACGACGAATGTACCAAGGACGTTGCCGCTCAACCCGATGGCATCTTCGATGTCGACGATCCACTCAACGGGCTTTTTCACCCAGGCTTTGACCGGACTCTTCCACTCGGAACCGGCCGTACCAACCAGGCGGTCACTGATACTGGTCGCAGTCTTCGAGATCGCGCCTGTCATCAGTTCGAGCGGGAGGAGCACGGCAACGGCCATCACGTTGAAGAAATCGTGCACCGTGGCCGCGGCAAATGCTCGCTTGAATTCGGCGGGCTGCCTGATGTGGCCGAGCGACACCAGGGTGTTGGTCACAGTCGTGCCGATGTTCGCGCCCATGATCATCGGAATTGCTGCATCGACGCTGATGCCCTTCGTGGCCACCAATCCAACGATCACAGATGTCGAAGCAGACGATGATTGGACGAGCACGGTCCCGAGGATGCCGACGCACAGGCCCGCGATCGGGTTGCTGACACTCGAGAACAGGCGCTCCTGCGTGTCCTCGCCCATGATTTTGATGCCCTTTTCGAGGGTGGAGACGCCGACGAGGAAGGTATAAATCAGACCGAAAACGAGAGCTGACCGCATCCACGTTGGCATCTCGAGACGAGTTGGGCTCTCCTGAGCGGTGACGGCCATACGAGTCGGGAAATCTAGCGGATCTGGTCGGCCGCTGCGTCACGAATCGTTCTGTGGGTCCGAGACGGGCATGGTGCCCACAGCGTGGAGGCCTATTATCTGTTCAGTGGAACGACCGATACCTGCCACCCGGCCGGCGCCGTCAAAGTTCCGACGGTTGGCTGTCACCCATGCCCTCATGATGGGTGGCGATGCAGCCATGGTCGTGGCGCTGGCCGACTCGCTGTTCTTCGATATCGATCTCACTGCAGCGCGCACGCGGGTGATGCTCTTTCTGGCGATCGGGTTCGCTCCGTTCCTTTTCGTGGCGCCCCTCATCGGCCCGGCGATCGACCGCGTGGCCGGCGGCCGGCGTTTTGTGATCCAGATCATCGCCGTGGCCCGCGCCGTGTTGCTGTTTTTCATGGCGCGCTACATCGATGCACTCGCGCTCTTCCCGCTGGTCTTTGCGAACCTGGTATTGCAAAAAGCGTATGTCGTGTCGAAGTCTGCACTGGTGCCGTCAACCGTTCGTTCGGAAGACGAGCTGGTTGAGGCGAATTCGAAGCTCGGTCTGATTTCCGGGCTCACCGGCGCGGTCGCTGTCGTCCCAGCAGCAATCCTGCTCAAGACGATCGGGGCGTCAGCGACGTTGATCTACGGCACGCTGATCTTCTGCGCCGCATTCTTCAGCGCGACCCGGCTACCTCCCGAGGTCGTTGCAGCGCAGGGCGTCGACCACGACGAATCGATGCAGCTGCGATCGGCCAGTTTGCAAAACGGTGCCATCGCGATGACTGTGCTCCGCGGTTGCGTCGGGTTCACCTTCTTTCATTTGGCGTTTTGGCTCCGTTCGCAAGACCAGGGAACGATCTGGTTTGGCGCGGTGGTCGGTGTGTCAGGCCTTGTTGCCATGGTGGGCAATGCAATCGCGCCGCGATTGCGTAACCGGATGCGCGAGGAAACGATGTTGGTCGCGTCGTTGATCGTTGCAGCTGCCGCGGGCGTCGGCACCGCAGCGCTCGGCGGCCCAGTGGGCGCAGTCATCTTGGCCGGCGCCTTAAACTTGGTTGCTGCAATCGGTCGTCTGAGCTTTGAAAGCATTGTGCAGCGCGATGCGCCGGGTGCCAACCAGGGTCGCGCCTTTGCGAAGTTCGAAACGCAGTTTCAGTTGGCCTGGGCGTTGGCTGCATTCTTCGCAGTCGCCATCCAGGTGTCTGGACCAGTTGGCTTCTTGATCGTTGGCATTGTTTGCGCCGGGACACTTGTCAACCTGGTTGTGGGAACCAGCCGGGGCGACGGACGGCAGCAAACGCGGCGGAGCGTCAGTCGGCGGAGTCGAAATCAGAGACCCGCGCCAGCCAAAGGCCGGGCGCCCCGATCTCGTTCGGCGTCGGCACCGCGTCGACGTCGTTGAACAACGGCGTGAGGGCGTTCTCGCCGCCACGGTCGACGACACCCTGCACAAAGGCTTTACCGCGAGCTGTTTGATCGGCGCCGAGGCGAATGCCAAGAAGGCGTTCGACAAACAGGTCGTCCGGTGATGCTTCGGCCCGGCGGCGACGAACAGCGTCAGCGATCTGCAGCGCATTGCCACCAATGATTCGAACGGCGACAGCGTCAACGACCCAATCGATCACGCCGATCGTGACGGCCACAGCGGTGTCAAGCTCGGGTTCGAGGGCGATTTGCTCGTCCGATCGCACGGCGCCGAGAAGCACCTCGGGGTCACCGAATGCCGCCTGCATTGCGGCCATCGGGTCTGATTGGTCGATATCGAGCGAGGTGAGCTTGTCAGTGACTGCGGATGAGTCAGGCCGGAACGCTCCGACGTGACGTTGCACCAATGACCTCAGGTGATCAGCGATATGCGGAATCGATAGCAAAGTGTGTCCTGCCATCTCGTGCGCGATGACCCACAGGCGCATTTCATCGAGCGTTATATCGGAGTCGGCAGCAAACTTGTCGATTGTCGGGGGGACGACAACGAGCTTCGAGGCGGATCCGCCTTCCCGAGGAATTGGGAGGTCGTAGACCCCGAACGCTCGGCGTGCGAGACCACCGACCATAGATCCGACTGACATGCCCATCATTGCAGGCGCCATCATCTTGCTCAGACCGGCCATCATCTGCATCATTGGATCACCCGACCCGTCGTCGTCGCCGGTCTGTCCGAGCGATGTCGCCATCTCGTTGAACAAGGGCCGATAGGCGTCAAGCGTCTGTGCGGCCCATTGCTCTGGAGTGGCGACTTCCGGGTCGCTTTCGATGACGGTGAGTTGCATGACGTCGGCAACGTGGAGCCGGGCGATCCCTGCGAGCTCGGCGTACTTGATGCGCACACTTGGCTCGATGTTGGCCGTCGGAACCGGTACGTTCCCGCCGGGAACCATCGCTCCGGCCATGTCGCCACCGCTGGCCGCCAGCAACGCAAATTGGCGCGCCGCATCCCAGTTCAACGGGCCTTGCCCAGAGAGAGCCCGGGAAAGATCACCGAACAGTGGCATCCCCGCAAACGGGTTGTTGCCAGCGTCATCTCCGCCGGGTGTGATGGCGTCGTCGTTACCGTCGTCCATGCTCGAAGGATACGGGAGGGAGGGGCAATCTGACCGCGGCCCGAGGCATTGAAGTGGTTACACGTCCCGCAGACTCCGCAGCGGCACTAACGTCTGGTCGGTGACAGCGCTCATCGATGCCCCCGGCAACGTGGTGCCGGCAATAACGCGCGAACTTACGGTCGTACTTACCGGGATGACAGGGCCGTTACAGACGCGGGTGGTTGCGGGGTTATGTGCTCTGGGCAACGTGGCCGTATTCGAGACGAACGGCAGCCTGGACGACTTCGACGGTGACACTGCTGATGTCGTTGTCGACATGGCGAGCAATGATCACGACTGGCTCGCCAAACACCGCGAAAGCTCGACACAATATGCGACCAAGAGTCTCGGTATCGCTGATGCGGTCTCGGCCGACCAAGTGGTGTTCGTGTCGTCGGCCATGGTGTACGGCGCCAACGCCAACAATCCGTTTCCTTTGACCGAGGAAACGGTGCTTCGTCCCGACACCGAGTTCGTGTTTGCCCGCCAACTGGCTTCGGCAGAGGAGCTCGTCGAGCAATGGCGTCGAAGCCGACCTGGTCGAGCGACGACAGTGCTGCGGCCGGCGATTTCTCTCGCCGACGACGGCACCTCGCAACTCGCAGGCGCACTGGTTTCGGGCCTCGGTCAACGTTTTGCCGAAGACGACCCGCCGTCGCAGTTCCTGCACCTTGACGATCTCGCCTCGGCGATCGTGCTCGCTGTGCAGCGCCGCCTGGACGGGGTCTACAACGTTGCTCCCGAGGGATGGATTCCGGGTGAACGAGTTCGAGCACTGTCGGGTGAGCGACCGCGCGTGCCGCTTCCGGAGCGGGTTTCCGAGGTGCTCGGCGCCGTCCGCTGGCGTTTTGAGCGGGGTCCGATTCCACCAGGTCTGCGTTCCTACACTCAAGAACCCTGGGTTATCTCGAGCGGACGGTTGTTAGCCGAAGGGTGGAAGCCAACGGTGACCAATGAGCAGGCGTATGTCGAAGGTACCGAAGCACGATGGTGGACCATGGTTTCGCCGAAACGTCGACAAGAACTGTCGCTCGGCATTGGGGTCGGCCTTGGCCTTATCGTGACGTCGGTTGTGGTTGCGGTCGGTCGCCGCTGGTGGAGCGCTCGCCAGGCTTGAACGTCGCCGAAAAGATCCGCTGAGTGAAATTTGCAAAGCGGACTATTACCGTCAGTCGGTAGCGAGCGCCGAGCCAACCAACGAGTCGTGGCTGACGATCAATCGACCATCGTCGAATCGGGCCACGATTGCTCCGTTAGCGAGCACGACGACGGCGTCTCCCGCAACGCCGAGGCGAGTAACGTCACGCCAAACAACGGAGTAGGCGTACTGATCGGTCAAGACGAGAACCTGATCGTGCAGGTCGGGCAGCACCGCTTGGGGATCTGACAAATCGGTCGAGCGATATGCCGCAGCAGGGACGTCGGCGATGGCCCTCGGAATTGCGGTCGCCTCGACTAAGCGGATCGAACGGATCGTTTCAGCAGCGGCGATGGCCGTATGCGCAGCGGCACGCCTTGCCTCCCAAACTGGCGGCGAGGTAGATGCGCTGACAGCGATGGGGGCGTCGGTCGATCTGTCTGGTGTCACCGTGACCACCAGTGCGGCGATGAGGACGACAGCGAGCGCTCCGGTGGCGAGCGCGACAAATCGGTGGCTGGATCCGCGATCGACTTCGACCGTTGTTGGGCCGATCTCTGACGGATGCCTCCACGTTCTCTCATGCGGGGGGAGCGGTGCGTGTTCCACGAGATGGCGACCTTAG
>JBLIMF010000022.1:0-21732 GCA_047638615.1 Gammaproteobacteria bacterium | reverse complement strand
GCTGTTCGCGCTCGGCCGCACCGACGAAGCCAAGCTGAAGATTGCCGCAGACTCGTTCCGTCGCGAGCTTGGCGTCGGCGTCTCCGAGTTCAACATTGGCGAGGGTTCTGGTCCATTGGGAAACGGCGGCACCGGCATTCTCGACGGTGCTGTACCCGCACCGATGTCGGCCGATGCTCAAACTCCGCCGCCGATGGTCGAGGGTGGGATTGCTCCCGACGATGTGGTGATCTTGGCGGTCCCAGGTGCTGTCGGCTTGCCACCTGCCGAGGAAGGTTTCGAGCTCGTTGCAGGAATGCAGGAAATTCTTGTCGACCCACTCACCGTGGTCGAGCAAACCGTGCGCGAACGTGCCGCAGGCACCGGCCTGTTGGAAGCCGTTGGATTTCGACGCGAGTCGCGAGGCCTGGTGGTCACAATCGTCACCGATCAAGTCCTCTTCCGAGACGGCCAAGCAGCGGTACAGGAAAGGGGAAGGGAGATTCTCGGGGTCGTTGCTGGCGCGCTGAAGGATCTACCGAACCTGATGATCATTGAAGGGCACACAGACACGCGGCCGATTTCGACGACCCGCTATCCGTCAAACTGGGAACTGTCGACCGCTCGAGCGACGTCGGTGCTGAGGTATCTCGTCGAGGATCTCGGGCTCCCCGCTCGCCGCGTCGCTGCTGCTGGCTACGCAGACACACACCCCATTGTCGACGCTGACGATCCGGCTTCGATGGCCCTGAACCGCAGGGTCGAAATCGTCGTGTTGGCCGCCGAATAGCGCTGATAAATCGCTTTCCACAAAGAAACTTTCAAGACAAACATCGATCGACCTCCCGGCCTCGCGATGTCGGACACGGACTGTCGACTGGGTGTTTGAACCAACTATTTCGACACGAAGAATGAGCCACAGGGCGCGAACAGGAAGATTCCACGATGCCTGACAAGAAGTCAGATGACGAGAAGTCGTCAGAAAAATCTAAGAGTGGCGGATCGAAGAAGATCGTTATCAGCGGAGTTATTTGCGCGGCCCTGATCGCGGCCGGCCTCGCGATGAGTCGCGGGTTTATCGCGACGGCACCGCCCGTCGCCGAAGGCGCTGGCACAGCGGAAGACGAGGTCAAGCCGGAACACGTCGTCGGCTCCGTGGTCACCCTCGATCCGATCAATATCAATCTGGCCGGAGGTCGATACCTGCGGATTGCTGTGGCACTCGGGCTGGACGAACATGTCGAACTCGTGGACAGTCACGGCAAGGCTGTCGAGTTGCGGACTGCGCCGGCGAGCGACATTGTTCTGACCATCTTTTCGGGCATGGAGATGATGGAACTCGCCACGATCGAAGGCAGAGAGAAGGCCAAACAGCACCTGGAAGAGTCGCTCGTTCCGTTCTACGGCGAAGACGTCGTTGCTGTCTACTTCACGGAGTTCGTTATGCAGTGACCTCGTCGAAGACCAGGAATCCATGCAAGAAGCATCGAAATTGACTCACGGAGGAGTTGCATCATGAACCAGACAATCACCATTTTTAACGCACCCAGACAGCGCCCCAAAAGTTGCGCCGCTGGAACGAACACCGGAACACAAACATTCGGGTCCACCCGGAGTCGTCCCGCTCGCACGATCTGGATGCCGTGGACGCCAGGAACCAAAGCGAACACACCGATAGCAGAGGCGTCGTTTGTCGTTCGCCTCGAGGAGCTCGCTCGGGGCAAACAGAAGGCCAATACGCGGTCGGACACCACTGCAGTTCTCAACGCGTTGCGATGCGGGCTCGTCGTGGATGATCTTCTCGAACGAGCGCCTGGCCTCGACCCGGCCCGCATCCTCGGGGCGTACCGAGCGCTCGATGAGCTGCGCGAGCGGGCATCCACGGCGTGGTCGTCGATCGCAGCCGACATGACCAGCGAGGCTGTGTTCGAATTCGGCGCGGAGGCAGGCAAAGTGCTCCCGTCGCTCGTGGGCCGTTTGTACGCCGTGATGCAGTCGTCTTCCGGCGATCTCGGCCCTGTCATTCGCAAGATGGCAGCCTCTGTGCAGATCGCGGAATCAGCGGTTCGAGTAATTGAACAGGAACTCCACATCAGCCCTGTCAGGTCAGGACAACGAACCAGCCTCGGTCGTCTGCTGTACGACCCGCGTGGCGCTGGGGCAACCAGCCGGCCCGACTATCTTCCACACCGCGTCGGAACCTTGGTGCCGACGGCTGTGGCGGCACTGCTTGGAGAGAGGGTCGACATCACGACTCCATCACCGAGGGGCGCCGCAGCGCGATGACTGACGTCTGTTCAACGACTGAGTTCGGGATTGGGGGTGCTTGGCTGGCGGAATACACCTTGGAGGCGCTCGGTGCTGGCGTGTTGTACTTCGATCGTCAAGCCGAGATTGTCCAGTGGAACGTCGTTGCGGCGCGACTGCTTGGTGTCACGGAGGAGCTCCTGGCAGGGCGCGGTATTGATGACGCGTGCTGGCACGCGACCAGAGCGAACGGCGACCGGTTGTCCGAATACGACAATCCGGTGCGGCTTGTGTTGGACAGCGGCGAATCCGGTTCGAGCGAGCGCATCGCAGTGCTGAACGATGGTCGCCTGGAGTGGCTGCGGATCACGGCGTTGCCGATCTACGGACCAGGCCGACAAGTACGAGGGGTCTTAGCATCGCTGGTTCCCGCTGCGAACGATGCTCGAGTTGCCGACATCCTGACGGCCGCCGTGCAGTCGGGGCGCGTTGCGTTTGAGCGAAGCATCGCTGCCAACGTCATCGTCGACAGGTCGGGTCAGGTGGTTGATTGGAACCGAGGATTGTGTGACCTCGTGCAACGACCCGACGTGGAACTCGTCGGCTGCCAATTCGATCAAATCTGTGACGCTGATCTGAAGGACTTGTGGGTCGAGGGTTCGCCTGCTTCAAAGGGTGCGGCATGGGTCGAGACCAGAGCCAAGGACTCGAGCGGCAAAGTGATTCCTGTTGTCGGTCACTTTTCGGTCGTCGACTGGCCAGGGAGCGGTCGCTCCGTGATGGTGCAGCTCCTCGACGCTCATCAATTCGTCCGGTCGGTGCCGCCCACAGTCGGGCTGGAGATGTCCGCGTGCGCACACATCAAGCTGGCGATGTTGACGATGACAACGGATGGTGTTGTTGTCGAGCTGAACCAGACGGCGGCAGAACTCTTCGATCGACCGGTGTCGGAGATGGTTCGGGAACAAATCGTCGAGCACGTGTCGTTCTTCCCTGATCCATTGCCGCTTCGTGAACTCAGTGAGCAGCTCCGTTCGATCATCCCGTCGTGGTTCGGGCTGTGCTCGGTCCGACAAGCCGATGGATCGGTCGTGCTCAAGGACTGGTACATGTCGCGTGTTGCCGACGGACGCCCTCTCGTGCTCGTCCAACTGGCGGAGGTGTCGATTGAGTCGCTTGAAGGCATCGCCGACGGTGGCCTGTCGTCCTAGGTGGCCTGTCGTCCTTGGTGGCCTGTCGTCCTTGGTGGACGGCATCGACGGAATCTCGCTAGTTCATCAATTGCTCTGAACTCGAGATCGCGTCGAGAAGCAACCGAACCCTTCGTGAACCTGTTCGGAACGCTCGTGTCGCGTGCCCCGGGGTCGCAGTCGCCATCTCCGTCGAGTCGGACACGGGTTTCATCTTCGGTTCGATGACTGAACCGCTTATGTACGAGGCGCCCCGCACACCCCCGCAAGAGGAGTCACCCATGAACGCTATTGACGTCATTGACGTCATTGACCGTCGGCAGTTCTATATCGATGGATCGTGTGTGCTGCCTGCAGTGCAGCACGATGCCCTCGTCACTGACCCGTCTACCGAGCAGCGCGGTGCGGTCATTTCGCTCGGGTCGCAGGCCGATACCAACGCAGTTGACGCTGCGGCGACGTATCCCCTCGATCAAATCAATCTTGTTCAGCACGCGCTGCACGTGATTGCGCACCGTGTTCACACTCAGGTACAGCTTGGTGGCTATCTCTTTGTTGCTGCTTCCCCATGGCCGCAATCTGCAGGAACTCCAGCTTGAGTTCGGTCAAATCTGACCCGATCTCGGGGTAGTCCTGACGAACCAGCGACCGCACCATGTCGGCTGATACAGGTGTCTCGTTCGATGCGACAGCGCGCGCGGCCGACAGGATCTCCGACGTTCCGTTCCGTATGGAAGCTACTCGAAATCGAGTCTGAGTTTGTTGAGGCCAGTGGCTTTGGCGACCACTCATGGATGGTCTTCGTCTGAGGACGTCTCCGAGTCGGGGCTTGTGGCGCCGATAGCGGCCTGCGCTCAGACGGGAGAGAAGGTGCGCGAGGCGATGTGGTGGGGGCGGCGCTGCGGCGCCGAGTATGGTTCGCCGATCGCGTTGTCGATGCTGTTGAACACGACGAACAGGTTGCGACGCGGTGCCGGTGAGATGTTGCTCGGCGAGCCGTGCATCAGGTTGCAGTCGAAGAACGTGACCGAGCCTGCTTTGCCCGTGCACACTTCGATGCCGCAGCGCTCGTGGAGTTCGGTCAGGCGGGCTTCGTCGGGAACACCGATCTCCTGCTTTGCGAGCGACTGCTCGTGATTCGCGGGAGGGGTCGGTTCGGTGCAGGTCACGAACCAGCGGTGCGAACCAGGCATGACGAGCAGTGGGCCGTTCCACGGATGATTGTCGGTGAGGGCGACGCTCGCCGACAGACAGCGCATCTGTGGCATCCCGTCCTCGGCGTGCCACGTCTCGAAGTCTGAGTGCCATTGAAACTCGCGGCCGGTGAACGCCGGCTTTCGGTTGGCGCGGCTCTGATGGACGTACACATCGTCGACGAGTAACTGCCGTGCGACGCCGGCCAGTCGGTCGTCGGCGATGCTGTCGGCGAGCGGGCCGGGCTGTCTGTGAATGTCGAAGATCGAGCGCAGGCTGTCGGAACCCGGCTCGACGATCCGTCGCTCGTCGTCATAATCGGTCGCCGCGACCATGTCGGCCAACGCTGTGTCCAGCCGGGAGACTTCGACGTCTGAGAAGACCGCCTCGACGGTCAGGAAGCCATCGGTCTCGAACTGCTCGACTTGTGCAGCATCGAGCTGTGCCCCACTCGATCCCACTGTCCGAGACTCGGGAGCCGTCGATCGATCGGCCGTCCACGTGACGGGATCGATCCGGGGAAGCAGTTCGGGTGGCCTGCTGATTCGAGTCGGATAGCGGTCGACGATCGCAGGTGCATTCACGATGAGTCTTCCGAGGTGTTTGTCTCGGACGATGTCAGCAACGGATAGGCGCCGTCGGCATCATGTGTTTCGTCGCCGGTGCAGGGAGGGTTGAACACGCAGATGAAGCGGATGTCGGTCGTTGGCCTGACGATGTGCCGATCGTGCTGGTCGAGCGCGTAGATCGTGCCCTCTTCGATGCTGTGGACCATTCCGGTGGCGAGGTCTTCGATCGTTCCCGAACCGGCGACGCAATACACCGCCTCGAGGTGGTTGCGGTACCACATGGTTGTTTCGGTGCCGGCTCGCATGATCGTGTCGTGCATCGAGAAACCCATGTTGTCGTCGGCGAGCAACAGACGTCGCGATGCCCAGGTCTCGGCCCGAACATCACGGTCGGATCCCTCGATGTCGCTCAAGGTGCGAATGATCATCGCGCCACGGCTGCCTGGTCGGCGCGCAGCTCGGCGACGAGCTGGTCGTCAATGTCGTTGGCACATTCGGCGAGCACCTCGAGCGCCCGATCGATGGCGGCGTCACTGACGGTCAGCGCTGGGAGCAACTTGATCACTTCTCCTTCGGCGCCGGCGGTCTCCATCATGACGCCGCGTTCGAACGCGCCTGTCGTGATTAACGGTGCGATCTCAGGAAGCGCCGTCTCGATGCCGCAGATCAAGCCGCTGCCCCGGACGTCGGTGAAGAGCCCCTCGTGCGCTTCGTGGAGGGCTCGCAAACCGTTCATCACTCGCTCGGACTTGCGGCCGACCTCGAGCGTCAGTGCGTCGTCGCGCCAGAACAATTCGAGGGCCGCTGTCGCCGTGACGAAGGCGGCGTTGTTACCGCGGAACGTTCCGTTGTGCTCGCCCGGATCCCACGCGTCGTGCTCGGGCTTGAGAAGAACGAGTGCCATTGGTAGTCCGGAACCTGACAGTGACTTCGACAACGTGACGATGTCGGGGTCAATGCCCATGTTCTCCCACGAGAAGAACGTTCCGGTGCGGCCGCACCCGACCTGGATGTCGTCGACGACGAGCAGGATGCCGTTTCGTTTGCAGATCGAGTCGAGGCCGCGCATCCATGTTGCACTCGCTGGGTTGATACCGCCTTCTCCCTGGGTCGTTTCGACGACGACAGCGGCAGGCAGGTCGAATCCGCTGGAGTCACCGGCGATCATCGACTCGAGGATCTGGAGGCTGTCCATGTCGTCGAGGAAGTTGGCGTAGGGCATCGACGAAGCGTTACCGAGCGGAACGCCGGCTCCGTGGCGCTTCCCGCTGTTACCGGTGATCGACAGCGCTCCGAGTGTCATGCCGTGAAAACCGTTGGTGAAGCCAACGACACGCTCGCGGCCGGTGACCTTGCGTGCGAGCTTTAGTGCGGCTTCTATCGCGTTCGTCCCGGTCGGGCCCGGGAACTGGAGTTTGTAGTCGAGTCCGCGGGGTTTGAGGATGATGTCCTCGAAGCGCTCGATGAAGTCCCGCTTGGTCGTGGTTGCGAGGTCGAGAGCATGCACGAAACCCTGGGCATCGAGGTGAGCCTTGAGTGCGTCGATCAATGCGGGATGGTTGTGGCCGTAGTTCAGTGCGCCAGCCCCGGCGAAGAAGTCGAGATACTCGGTGCCGTCGTCGGCAACGAGGGTGTGGCCATGCGCCGAACGGAACACGGTCGGCCAGGACCGGCAGTACCCGCGGACTTCGGATTCGAGTCGGTCGAACGTCGCCATCGGGTTGTGTTGGTCGGCAGGGTTGTTGTTGTTGTTGTTGTTATTCATGGTGGTCCCTCCTTAGGGATCGGTGTGTGGGGCGTCGGAAGTCGGTGTCAGGTGCCGTGAGTTGGCGTGGTGCGTCGGCCCGTACACGGGGGCTACATGGTCATGAAGCGTCGACGTATCGCAAGTGGCGGGCGACGCGCGGCTGCTAGGCCGACGTCATGATCGGGCCGATGCGATAGCGGATTTCCGCTTCGTGGCCCGGAGGAAACTGCGCCGCACGGAACAGCTCCTCGCTCGTCATCGCTGCACGATGCCGAGCGCTGAATCTTCGAAACAGCGTCGCCGATGCCTCGTTCGACGGAGTTACCGTCGCTTCGAGATGGCTGGCGCCGGTGTGTTTGACGAGTTCGTCCAGCAGCATCGCAGCGATGCCACGTCGTCGGTGTCGGGAGTCGACTCCGACTTGCCACACGAATGTGGTGTCGGGCTCGTCGGGCCGCCGGAAGCCCATGACGAAACCAATCGGCTCGTCGCTCGAGTCGGTGGTCGCGACGATCGAACTCTGGCCGAAGTATTCGGCCCACATCAAGTAGGCGTAGGGCGAGTTTTCGTCAAGACCGTTCGAAGTGGCGAGCTTGAGCAGGGCGGGACCATCGTCGACCATGACCGGACGGAGGCGGAACGTGCTGCGAGCATCGTGTGGAGTTGGGGTCGACAAGGTGCATTCATACCTACCACCACTCAGTCGGTTGGCCAAGGCGGCCAGGTCCGAACGGAGGGGCCGACCTCGACGTGAGCCAGAGTTCATGGCCTCTGAGGAGATTGTGTGACGCCCGTCCAGGTTTCCCTCTGTGGAGCGTTCCCGAAGGCGGCAAACGCGAAGGTGACCCCAATGGCTCCAACAATGAACGGACCAAAATCCGTCACGGGGGCATGTGTACCCAATGTGCAACGCCGCCAATTTCTGTTGGATCCGACGTTGCTGGACTCGTAAGAGAAATGCTCCGGCCGGCAGCGCTCCGAACACTCCGATGGACGCTGCTCACTGAGTCAAGAGGTCATCTGCACAGACCCGTGGAGCGGGTTGTTGAACTTCTGCTCTGGCGTGTCGACCTCGATGCGTTCGACGTGCTTGACCATCGTGACAAGGAGCGCGTCGCGAGTCGTGCGAGGTGGGTGCCCGCGCAGACGTGAGGCCTGTTTCCGAAGGCGAGGCGACGGTCATGCGGGGGAATCGTCGCACGTGGGCCTCGTAGCGGAGGACTTCTTCGACCGCTTGGTCGATCAACTCGTGTGGATTGGCTTGCACCAGATCCCATTGGTCGGGTGGGTTCCCAGCAAGTAGAGGAGGTGCGAGGTGCCGTGGACGGTGTCGACCAGCTCTGCGAGTCGGGGAGGCGTCATTGGCATGGACAACACGGTTGGGAGTCGGGCCACGGGGCCGAGGTCGCGCATCTTGCGATAATGGCCAGACGGTCTTTGACAGCATGTCCTCGCTGAGGAGGCCGACCTCGTGCGAGCGGATACCAAGCGGCATGTCGGCTCCAGTCGCTGATGGCCTGGACGGCTTGAGATGGGTCAGCTGGCGAGGTCGTCACGGGTGAGGAACGTTCGAATCGCTGCGGACGCAACGTCGGGGACCTCGAGGTGGAAGAAGTGGCCACCCTCGACGAACTGGAGGTGGCCGTTCGCCACCTCGTCAGTGACGGTGTCGTATTCGGCGGGTTGCTGACCGGGGTCGAGCGCACCTTGCAAGAACAGCACGGGCATCGTCATCGCAGGAAACAGGTGGTTCATCCGGTCGTCCAGTTCACGATCGAAGCCGGCCGACACGAAGCTCGCCGACATCGACTGGCCCACGCCGGGCGCTGTCACATCGTTGAGGATGGCGTTGATGTCGCGCGGATCGATCGGCGTCGCGACGAGTGAGTGCCCGTCCGGAGTCGGCTCGGAGCCGTAGGCCATCTTCGGGATCGTGCCATCGCTGATGAGTTGTGCGCCGAGGTCGCTGTGGAACAAGTCGTGCGGTGGTCGGGGCTCGGAGTGTGGCCGGTTTCCCGACTGCTGCATGCGCGCATACCGGCGGATGCGATTGGCCATACCATCGACAGCGCAGAGGTGATCAGCAATCACTGCGCCGCGGTCGTGCGCAGCCACGTAGCACCGGCTGATGCCGAATGCGTCGAGAACGGCGGGGAGCTCGCGAGCCTGCGCGGCGTAGTCGTAATCCGAGTCGAGTCGCGTGTCGGACTGGCCGTGTCCTTTCAGGTCCAACGCCACGCAGAAGAAGCGGTCGGCGAGCGCGCCGAGTTGGTGATGCCATGCGAACCAACTCTCCGGGAAGCCGTGGAGGAACACCACGACGTCCTGGTTCGTCGGATCACCGGCTGTCGCAGCGTGCCACCGCAGCCCGCAGGCCTCGACGAATCGGTGGGTGACCGTGGCACCCGTCCATAAGGTCTCGATCTCGCCGTCGTGATGCCGAACGTTCGTGGCGACAGGGTCGGTCATAGCGAAACAGGTTCCATTCGGGTGACATCGTCGGCGCTTAGCATCTGATCGCACAGCACATCGAGCGCTGCGACGCGTGCGGCGGGATCGCGGTTGGCGACGGCGAGGTTGATGAGTTCGTCGGGGTCGTGCTCGAGGTCGTAGAGCGTTTCGTGGCCGTTGCTGTCGCGGCTGTAGCGATGCGTGGCGGTCACCGCAGTGCGGGTCTTGAGAGGAAACGGCGCACCCGTCTCTGAGGCCGGGAAGTCGTCCTCGACGAGGACGGCGTGACGCACGTGCGCCGATGGGTCGTCGAGAATCGGCGCCAAACTGGCGCCCTGCATGCCTTGATACTCGGCGACACCACAGAGATCGAGCAGCGTGTGGGGCAGGTCGATGCTCGCTGCGAGTGACGAGGTGCGCGCCGGCTGGCGGCCGGGTGCATTGATGATGAGCGGCACGCGCAGGCACCCCTCGAAGTGCATGATCAACTTCAGCATCAAGCCGTGGTCGCCCATCATGTCGCCGTGGTCGCTGGTGAACACGATGATCGTGTCCTCGGTGGCGTCGAGTCGGTTGAGCGCCGCAGTGATCCGGCCGATGCCGGCGTCGATGTACTCGATCATCCCGTACGTGGCTGCTGTGGCGGCGCGTGTGAGTTCGGGGCTCGGCCCGAACGGCGACACCCATTGTCTGCGGCCCGGATTGAGCGAGCGGAGCAGATGCAGATGCGCGGCCCAGTCATTGCCCGGGTCGTGGAACGTCGACGGGAGCTCCATGTCGTTCGGGTCGTGCCGAGTAAACCAGGGTTCTGGCGGCGCCATTGGATGGTGTGGATCGGGGAATGAGCACCAGGCCATCCAGGGGTCGTCGTCGGCCTCAGAACGCTCGATGAAATCGATCGTTCGCTCGGTGACGTAGTTGGTGGAGTGGATTTCTTCGGGATACGGCGCCGGGTGGAGCTGCCACCATTCGGGGCGACGAGTGACGCCTTCGTAGTCGGGGTCGAGGCCGGCACGCAGCACTTCGTGGGAGATGCCCTGCTCGCGTGCCCATTGGTAGTGGTGGGCGCCGACCTGGGCGCCGTGGCCGAGCGTGAGCTGGATCTCGCCGAAGCCGTAAAAATCGTCGGGGGCGACGGTCCCGCCGTCTTCGTACCGCTCGTCGTGTTCGATCGTGTCCCAACCCTCCTCGAACGGCGAGGTCCGACCGGCGGCCTTGCCGAAGTCGTTGACGGCGTTACGGCTTTCGCCGTGCTGGAGGTGCGACTTGCCGATCAGTGCAGTGCGCCAGCCAGCGTTGCGCAGTTGGGCGACGAAGGTGTTGGTGTTCAGCTCCAGCGACCGATCGTTGAAGATCACTCCGTGGGCTGATGGCATCCGGCCGGTCATGATCGTCGAGCGATTTGGCATGCATATCGGGTTGTTGACCCGGGCTTGATCGAACACGGTGCCGCTGGCAGCGAGCGCGTCGATGTGTGGCGTCTGGACGACAACGTTGCCGGCGTAGCCGAGGTGGTCCGCTCGCAACTGGTCGCAGATGATGAACAGCACGTTGGGGCGACCGGCCGTGCCCGGCTCTGGTCGGCTCATCTCAGCCGCCGATTGGACGAGGGTCGGAGATGCGCACGACGCGGTTCGTCATCGTGCCGATGCCGTCGATCGTGGTGGTGATGATGTCGCCGTCAGCGAGGAACTTGCCCTGCGCCGCGCCGACGCCGTCGGGTGTTCCTGTGAAGATGAGGTCGCCGGTGGTCAGTGTGGTGATCGATGAGAGGTAGCTGATAAGTGTCGGCACATCGAAGATCAGATCGGCGGTCGTGCCGTCTTGGCGGGTCTCGCCGTTGATCTCGCAGGTGACGCGCAGAGCGTCGCGCCCGATGAGTTGGTCGGTCGACACCACGACCGGGCCGAGCGGGCCGAACGTGTCAAACGACTTGGCGAGATCGAAGTGTGGTGGCTTTGCTGCGAACTGAACAGGGCGGTCAGAGATGTCTTGACCGGCAGTGACCCCAACCACGTGGTCCCAGGCGTCGTCGGGTGAAATGTCGCGGCCGCCTCGACCGATCACAACGACCAGCTCGACTTCGTAATCGCATCCGCCGCTACGGATTTCAACGTCGCCGGTCGGGCCGGTCAGACACGACGGGAACTTCGTGAACACGACTGGGCTGCTCGGCGGCTCCATGCCGCTCTCCGCCACGTGGGTGGCGTAGTTGAGGCCGATTCCAAAAATCTTTTGGGGACGCGGGACCGGCGGTCCGAGTGTCACGTCGGCCAGCAGCCCGGTCGCCGATGCGTCGTCGAGTAGCTCGGAGAGTTCGTTCATGAGGTCTGGCCGTTCGAGGGCCTGCATCGGGTCTGGGCTGAAAGCGCCCTTGGAGTGCGTGGCGAGGTCGGTGTAGCGGTCACCGTGGACGAGCGCGGCGCGCCCGTCGACGTTGGCGAGTCGGAATCCCATGTGAATGTCAACCTTTCGTGTTTCGAACCGTCAGGTGGCGGCGGCGATGAGCTCCGCCAGGTCGGCGGGCTCGAGGAAGTCGGGCGGAGGGGGAGGGCCAAACGAGTAGAGGAACTCGCGGCCTTTCCAGTCCTTTGGGCAGTACAGATCTTGGGCGGAAATGCGGTCGATGTCGGCGGTGTATTCGACGAAGGTGCCGCCAGGTTCGCGCAGGTACCAGTACCAGTTCGAGCCGATTGCATGGCGACCGACTCCCCACATGTGTCGGGCGGGGTCGATGTCGACCATGTGCTGGCCGCCGCGTACGACGTCATCGATGTCGTCGACCTCGAATGCGATGTGGTGGGGGTAGGCGACTGGGCCCGCCTGAATTGCGAGGTTGTGGTGCACGTTCCCGCAGCGGGTGAACGCGATGATGCCTGGCACTTGATCGCTGATCTCGAAGCCGACCACGTCGGTGAAGAACGCGAGCGTCGCGGGTTGGTCAGGGGTGCTGTACACGACGTGGGTGAGGTTGGACGGGCGCACCGGTTCGTCGGTGAGGACGCTTTCGGCAGGCGTGTCGATGCGCTCGGGCTCAGCCCCGGGGCGATTGAACGTGTGCGTCGACGGACCTGCCGCATAGGCGTCGGCCACGGTCACTTCGACGAGCAGTCCGGTGACCGGCTCGAGCAGCGCCAGTCGATCAGGTGACGACTCGACGATCTCAGTGGTCGCCGAGCGATTGGCGCGAGCGGCGATGCGGGCGAGGTCGTCGGCGTGTTCGGCTCCAATGCCGAGGCGATGCAGCTGGCGGGTGGGTGCCTCGACGAGTTCGACCTGCTCGCCGCCGTCGCGGGTGGCGAAGCGGGTGTTCGAGAGGCGGGTGTTCAGCTCGTTGCTGGTGAGCCCGAATTGCTCGAAGAACGTTGCCGACGCGCTGATGTCGGGGACTCCGAGCGTGATGGTCGTGAGTCGGTGGAGCGCCATGGCTGGACAAATTATATCAGATGATAGATAATGTCAAGGTGTCATCCCAACCCATCGATGTAACCGCCGCACCGCGCCGCCGTCAGGCCCGATCGGAGGTCACGCGTCTCAAACTGCTGGAGGCGGCACTCCGCGAGTTCGCCGCGCACGGCTTCGAAGCAACGTCGACGCGCGCGATTGCGACCGCAGCAGAGACCCAGCAGCCGCAGATCAACTACCACTTTTCTTCGAAGGAGGCGCTGTGGCAAGCAGCGGTCGACCACCTCTTCGAACGTCTCGACGATGTCGTTCGGAGGCGGGTGAAGGCGAGTCCACCGGTGACCGACGAGCGGTCCTTGTTTGGACAGCAGGTACGCGGGTTCGTACACGCTGCTGCCGAACTGCCAGAACTGAACCGCATCATGGTGCACGAGGCCACCGTTGTGTCCGACCGGCTGAGGTGGCTTGTCGAACGCCACACGCGCCCGCGGTTCGAGGCCCTGACCCGTTCGTGGCGAGCGCTGCGTTTGCAGGGATTGGTCGCCGACATCGACGAGACGGTCTTCTACTACTCGCTCGTCGGTGCGGCGTCGCTGCCGTACGTCAACGCGCCGGAGGCACTTCTGCTCGGCCACGACACGCTTCATCCCGCGTTCATCGAGCTCCAGGCGGACGCGCTCGTGGCGCTGTTTCTCGGCCCTGATGGTGTCACGCGATGAGCGTCGACGTCACAGTCGTAGGTGGCGGGCCGGTCGGCGTGACCACGGCACTCCTCCTCGCCCATCGGGGCTTCGATGTTCGGGTGCTTGAACGTTCCGTCGAGGTCTACGACCTGCCGCGGGCGATCGTGATGGATGACGAGATTCAGCGAGTGTTCCAAGGTGTCGGGCTCGCCGAGGGGCTGAGCGAGATCACCACGCCGTTGGCCGGCGCCGAGTTCGTCGACACCGCCGGTGAACGCATTATTGGTGTCGACCTGCCAGCCGATGGCAACTACCCACTCGGGCACGCTCCGTCGGTGACCTACTACCAGCCAGAGCTGGAGGCCTTCCTGCGCGCAGCAGCCGTCGACGCAGGTGTCGACCTGCGGCTCGGGGTGGAGGTGACGCGTGTTTCGCAGGACGATGCGTCGGTCACCGCGTCAACCGCGAGCGGCGACCAATCGAGTCGTTGGCTCGTCGCCGCCGATGGTGCCTCGAGCCCGATTCGCAAGTCGCTCGGTATCGCTTTCGTCGACCAGGGGTTCGATCAGGACTGGCTCGTGCTCGACGCCCGACTCCGCCGCCCGTTGGCATCGCTGTCACGCCTCGTCCAGCAGATCTGCAATCCGGATCGGCCGACCACATACGTGACGGGTCACGGCCCGTATCGCCGCTGGGAGTTTCAGCTGCAGGTCGGCGAGACCCGCGACGAGATGACCCAGCCGGAACGGGTCTGGCAGCTCCTCGAACCCTGGATCGGGCCCGACGACGCCGAGTTGGTGCGCGCCGTGGTGTACCGCTTCCACGCCACGGTCGCTGACTCCATGCGCCACGAACGTGTCTTCCTCGCTGGCGACGCCGCGCACCAGATGCCACCGTTCCTCGGGCAGGGTTTGTGTTCTGGGATACGCGACGCTGCGAACCTTGCGTGGAAGCTCGAATTGGTCGCGACCGGTGTTGCTGGCGACCGTCTTCTCGACACCTACGGCACCGAACGGGTACCGCACGCGGCGGGCGTCGTCGCCCATGCGGTCGACACCGGCCGACTGATCGACGAGCTGTCGGGACGAGCGAAGAGCGCCACAGCGCTCGACGCTGCATACGGTGGCGGACGCTCGTTCCCGACGCTCGATCAGGGGGTGCGTTTCGGCGACCACCCGGCTGTCGGACGGCAACTGCCCCAACCCGTCGTTGATGGCCGGCCCCTCGACGAGTTGATTGGTGACGGGTTCGGCGTGGTCACCGACAGCCACGAGCTCGCCGCGCTCGCTGAGGCAACGTGGGGTGACCTTGCGGCGGTTATTACTGTGCCCAGCGGGTCGGTTCCTTCCGCGGTGCCCGAGGGTGGTGCCGCAATCGTGCGGCCAGATCGATACGTGGCCGCAGTTGCAGTCGGTGCAGACGGCCTCACCGCCGCCAGCGCAGCATTGATCGGACAACTGGATATGCCCATCGGGCGCTGGAAGAAGGCGAAATCATGAAATTTGACGGACATCAGCAGCATCTGGACTTCCTCCGATCGCACGTCTGGGCAGCACTCGCCACGGGACGCACCGACGGGTAGCCGCAGCAGTCCGGGATGACCGAGACGGCCGTGTTCGCGAGATTGAGACTCGGGCTGATTGCCGTGCCCTTGATGACTGGCTTGGGTTGGATGACGCCGTCGACGTAGGTCTCGACCGCTGCGTGCTCGGCATAGAACGAAACGAGGCCAGCGAGTTTGCTGGCCTCGGGTACCGGCCGCTCGTAGCCCCATTCACGTCGGCCAGTAGGTCAGAATCGTCTTGGCAAAGGTGCCATCATTTGGCGACACCCTTGTCTTGACAGCTCGCCGTTGTTCCTGACGACCTCATTTGGATCCCGTCGATGTCGATGCGCGGGATGTACGACCGCTTGGGGAGCCCAGTTTCAGTGACAAGCCTTGGGCTCTGCGACCGGGCCACCACCAGACCGTTGACGGTGATCTCGACCAGTCGGCTCGACTCGGTCACGTCGACGCGCCGAAAGGGATCGCGGGCATGGAACCAGATCTGCTCGTCTTCTTCGAACCAGGCGTTCATGCGGTCGAATTCGAACGAGGCATGTCCCGCGGCAAGCCCATCGTTGTAGCGGCGACCGATCTCGCGGCCGCCTCCGTTGGCGCGAATGGCGCTGTATGAGCCCAGCGATGACTCGACGAGTTCGCCATCGTCGACCGTCATATTCGTCCAGTTGATGTCGACGACAGGGATCAGGTACTCGGGGTGGCGACCGGTGGAGTAGCCCAGGCGGGCCAGAACTGAGTCGCTCATGAGCTCGCCGGCGAAGAACACTCGGATGCGCTTGGCCGTGCGGTCGGTCCGGATCTCTGTTGGATGCGATTCAGCTCGCGAGGAAACCGCTGAGGGTGAACCACTCACCGCTCGCGCTGCGGAGTTCTTCTGGAATCGTCGAGATGAGCACGTTGCTCGTGAGCGGTGCAAGCAACCCGCCCGCAGCAGAGAGTTCGATGTTGGCAGCGTCACCGGTGATCACCACGTCGGCCGGTGTACACGGTGACCAAGGCGCAGGAGACGGTTGAGTGGGTCAACTGATGTCGCCCAACGGCGGATCTCTACCCCGAGAGCCGATTCAAGTTGGACGCGGTGCAAACATGATCACGGCGACCCCACCGAGGCAGATGGCGGCGCCGATGAGGTCGTACCGGTCGGGCCGGAATCCGTCTGCGATCATGCCCCACAGGAGCGACCCAACGACGAATACGCCACCGTATGCGGCGAGGATCCGCCCGAAGTTTGGATCGGGTTGGAACGTTACGATGAACCCGTACCCGGCGAGAGCAGCGATGCCGACACCCATCCACGCGACGCCGCGATGTTCGCGGACACCTTGCCAGATCAGCCACGCCCCGCCGATCTCCAATACCGCCGCTGCGGCAAACAACATGACTGAACGGACCGTGTCGGGCATGTACTTGACGGTACTTTGTCGCCGATGAGGCCTTATCCCCCGATGTGGCTCATCTCGACCTTGGCCCGACGGGTGGCGGGTCGGATGCTGAGCCCCGTGGTCACTCCGTCGGTAAACGACGACCTGGTCTCGGAGTAGCGGTCCGTCCTGTCACTCCACAGTTGATGGACGCGCTGGTCGAGGGCCTCGTCGACAGTCAGCCCGTCGTGGCTGCTCCTGACCAACTCGCGCAGGTCGGTGCCGGCGGCCGCGAACAGGCAGGTGTACAGCACGCCTTCTGCCGACAGGCGAGCCCGGGTGCAATCGCCGCAGAAGGGCTTCGTGACGGAACCAATAACCCCGACTTCCCCGGTGCCATCGCGGTACCGCCACCGCGTTGCCACCTCACCGGCATAGGACGGTTCGATGGGTTCGACGCCGAACTCGCGGTCGAGCACCTCCACGATGCTTTCAGCGTTGACGACATCATCCAATCGCCAGCCGTTCGTCGAACCCACGTCCATGTATTCGATGAAGCGAAGGGTGTGGCCGGCGTCTTTGAAGTGCCGTGCCATGTCGACCACTGATGTGTCGTTGACACCGCGTGTGACGACCATGTTGATTTTGATCGGTCCGAGCCCGGCGTCAGCAGCAGCAGCGATGCCATCAAGCACTTGGTTCACCGAGAAGCCAACGTCGTTCATCGCCATGAAGACGGTGTCGTCGAGCGAGTCGAGGCTCACGGTCACCCGCCGGAGCCCTGCAGCGGCCAACCGCGAGGCCTTTCGTTCGAGGAGGGCGCCATTGGTGGTCATCGCGAGATCGTCAATCCCGGGAATGGCCGCAAGGCGGGCAATGAGATCCTCGAGACCCCTGCGAAGCAACGGCTCGCCGCCGGTGAGCCGCAGCTTGGTCACCCCGTGGCGGGCGAATGAGCGGGCGACGCGCTCAATCTCATCGAAGTCGAGCAACGCGGACCGAGCCAGATACTGGAAGTCGCGATGGAAAACCTCCTTCGGCATGCAATATGTGCAGCGGAAGTTGCAGCGATCGGTGACCGAAATACGGAGGTCCCTGACGGGACGGCCGATGGTGTCGGTGACCGACCCTGCGGCACCGGTCACGAGAAGGATTTACCGCATCCGCAGCTGCGAGCGGCGTTGGGGTTCTCGACGCTGAACCCGGCTCCCTGGATGCTGTCGCTGTAGGTGAGGGTGGCACCGTCGAGGTGCTGACTGCTCGCCGAGTCGACCTTGACCGTCACGGTCCCGAAGACCGCAAGATGATCGTCGGCGTTGGTTTCCGGGTCGAAGAACATCTCGTACGAGAACCCCGAACACCCACCGGCGCTGACTGCGATGCGGAGACCGAGGTCTTCGTCGCTCGATTCGGTGGCGATCAGTTCGGCCACTTTGGTGGCTGCTTCGTCGGTGAGACTGATCACTGGACGAATGGCTGGCTCATTGGTGATCTCGGTGGTCGTCATGGTGTGTGGCTCCTGTGGTTGGTACTGCGGGTAATGGCGATGGGACTGGTGCTGGTCGACGGCGACGACCCTGGCGGATGGAACGGCGCTGTGCCGCTGGCGTGGTCGGTGGTGTCGACGATGGCGGTGATCTCCGGGGCGACCAGGCGAGCCATTGTCTCGAAGCCGTCTCGGAGGGTGGCAGTGGATGACGAGCAGCCCTGGCATCCTCCGGTCATTTCGATCGACAGGACGCCGTCGGTCAGACCGACGACCGTGATCATGCCGCCGTGCGAGGCGATTGACGGGTTGACGGTGCGAGTGAGCAGGTCCTCGATTGCAACGCGTACCTGTCGTTCGCTGCGTCCCGAGACGCCTGGCGCTCCGCTATCGATGATCACCGGGGAGCCAGCGGTCAGATGTTCCCGGATCGCAGTCCCGATTCCTCGCCGGAGGGTGTCCCACGATGCTGCTGATGACTTGCTGACGGTGACGGTTGGGCCGGCAATGAGCACGTGCGTGATCTGACCGAGCCCGAACAATCGGGTGACCAGTGGCGCATCGTCATTCGGATCGGTGTTGCGGTACGCAAATGGTCCGCCCGGATGGACGACACGGTCGACGGTGAACTTGCACGAGTCTGGATCGACGACCGAAGTTTCAGCCTTGATTGCGATGGCTGTGCCTCGCTCGCTGATGCTGCGGGCCGAATCAGACATCTTCCACAACTCGGGCGCTGATGCTGTCGGCAAGCATCCGCAGATACTCAAAGGAGTAGATGCCCGTGCTGTGGCCGTCACTCCAGTTCAGCGTGAACGCATAGTTGCCAACGGTGGTGATGACGCGTGGGCTGACATCGGGGCTGATGCTGGCGGGGTCAAGCAACGGCTGACCGCTCGTTTCCTCGACGCAAGCTGCGCATCGGCACGCGAGGCGCAGGTCGCGCACGTCGAGCTGGTCGATGCGTCCGTCTTCCCACAGCATTGCCAGCGTCCGCGGGTCGTGACGGGCGAAGCCAAGGGGGACGGTGGGCGATCCGCCGTCGTGTGTGTGCTCATCAAGCCACTGGGGAGACCCCTCGTTGGAATCCCAGGTCCAAGAAAACGACGGGAGCTCAGCGTGGCCGCTGCCCTGTAGTTGGGTGTGCAGTCGCTCGGCGATCAGTTCATAGCTGCTTGCCGCGACCGACTCGGGCCGATCGATCACGATCGGTTTGCCTCCGTCGCCGCCCAATACGATGTCGGCATCGAGGGGGATTGCACCGAGGAAGGCCACACCAAGATCGGCGCTCATTTGCTCACCGCCGCCATGGCCAAACACATCGGTGTCGGTCGAACAGTGCGGGCACGTGAATGTGCTCATGTTCTCGACGATCCCCAAGATTGGGACGTTCACCGTCTCGAACATCCGCAGGCCCCGTCGTGCGATCTTGAGGCTGACGTCTTGCGGAGTAGTGACGATGACCGCGCCCGACATCCGCAGGCTCTGTGCCAGCGTCAGTTGGGTGTCGCCCGTGCCGGGCGGCAGGTCGAGGATGAGGTAGTCGAGTTGGCCCCACGCGACCTGTCCGACCAACATCTGAAGGTACTTCGACACCATTGGACCGCGCAGAATGGCGGGGTTGTCGTCGTCGCGGAGTAGCCCCATAGAGACCGCCTTGATGCCATGGCGTTCACCGGGGACCATCCGTCCGTCCTCGGTGCCGAGTGGTCCGCCAGCAAACGGGAGACCGAGCATGCCGGGCACGCTGGGCCCATGCAGGTCGGCATCGACGAGACCGACGCGCAGGCCCCGACCGGCCAGAGCGATTGCCAGGTTGACGGCCACAGTGGACTTTCCGACGCCGCCCTTACCACTGGCCACAGCGATGACGTCGTGGATACCAGGAAGCTTGTCACCAGTGGTAGCGCCTACAGGTGCGGCCTTGTTGGTCAAAGTAATAGACTCGGATGTCGTCGACATGGTGTCAGTCGCCCTCGATGAAGATGCGTTGGCCGGGGAATTCCTCGACAGCTGTGATCACTTGTCTTGCTCCACAATCATACAAACCATGATATCTAGTTTCAATAGTAAAAAGTGTTGAAACAAAGGAAAGCCCTCGGTCTCATGGCAACATCCTTATGATTAAGGAGATGACTGCATTGGTTTCACCAGCACAGCGCCGCGTTCTCGAGGTGCTCAAGCGACATGGTGAGGCCACCGCCGATCAGCTTGCCGAAGCGCTGGCGATCTCGCCCGGCGCCGCCCGCCAGCACCTCTCGTCGCTCCGGTCTGCTGGCTACGTCGACGCTCGCCAAGAGCGAGGCCAGCCCGGCCGGCCAGCCGATCGCTTCCACACCACGGATAGAACCGAGGCGATGTTCGCCGCCAGGCCCGAGACTTTGTCTATCGAGCTTCTTGTAGATGTCGAAGAGGAGGACCCCGAGCTCGTCGCCCGCGTCTTTGAGCGTCAACGCCTCCGTCGGGTGGAGGCTGTCCGCCATCATCTCGACGGCAAGAACCTGGCCGACAAGGTCGCGGCTCTCGCCGTCCTGCTCGACGCTGAGGGGTACCTGGCCGACACAGATGGCAGCAACCCCGAGTGCTTCCATATCAACCTGCACAGTTGCCCCATCTGGAACATCGCCACACAGTTCGGCCAGGCATGCACCAGCGAACTCGAGTTCATCCGCGATCTCATCCCAGAGGCCCGAGTCGAGCGGGTGGCCCATAAGGCTATTGGCGCCCACACGTGCATGTACGAGATCCACCCCTGATCCAGCTCGGCCTCGGCCCGAATGTCTCTCCCGATGACGACAGCTGCGGCCACCAGAGCCTGAGGTCGTCAGCGTCGATGGCAGAGGCCGGATCAGGCTGAAGCGGTTTCGGCCTCTCGTGCGAGGCGGACGGCCCGGAAGGACCGTATTGCCAGCACCAGGAAGGCACCCGTCACGACGATGGTGGCGAGTTGCGTAAACAGCGCCAAACCTGTGCTTCCGCGCCCGATTGCTGACCCGGCACTGGCAAGACAGGCCACTAACGCAAGCGCTGCGGCGGCATGCATGAGGTGACGGTTGAGATCCGGTTTGGCACGGCCCACGGCGCCGAGCGCTACGAAGATCACGCCAATGAACGCCGGGATGAGCGTTGTGATGCTGCCCGTATCGGACACGATGTTGCCGAACACACCCACCACGATGAGCACAGCGCCAGCAATGATTGACTTTTCTGCCATGGCGACCAGTCTACGGCGGGGTCATCATGCTTAAATCGCGGCTGACTCTCGGTTATCTGTGACCGTTGCCGTCTTTCCTGGGCGAAAATGTTGGGGTAGCTGCGTGGCTTCAGCCTTTCAGCCTTTCAGCCTTGTCAGGGTTGTCAGGGTTGCAGCGCTCTTGCGCGTTGACCACGAGCATGTTGCGAGCGCAAAGTCGGGTCTGGCCGCATGCCAGGCCGACAGGCCTGAGCGCAGAGTTTTGTGTGGCGTCTACGACATGTTTGTCACCAGCAGGCCGAAATGGGGACCGTCCGGCACGGTGACCTCGACAAAGTCCGCGTCGATCGACACGATCTCGGGGCGAACCATGGGGATTGCGTCGGAGACAACACCGAGGCAGCGAGCGAGAATCCCGACCGTCGTGCCCTGCGGGGCGACAGAGAGAACAACGATGACGAACGTCAGCTCGAAGATCAAAGCACCGTCGGGGTGTCCGGCCGTGCAGGGGATCGTCGCCAAGACCACGGGGACAACGCCGCCCGACCCGCCCATGGAATGACTGCTCTACGACGCATCGGCGTCTTCGGCCGCATCAGCACACCTTGGGCCGTTGCTGCGAGCCCTTCGTGGAAGGACAGGACTCCGCGACGACACTGCGAG
>JBLIMF010000021.1:0-22881 GCA_047638615.1 Gammaproteobacteria bacterium | reverse complement strand
CGTTGATCAACAGCGTCACCACCGAGGGGCTGGGTGCTGGGGTGAACGTGTCAGCGATCTGGTGGTTCGTTCCCATCGCGTGGCTCACCATCCTGAGTCGGCCGGCATTACGACGGTGACCAGCGCGCATGCATGGCCTACATGTGGTCGGGTCAGAGTAAGCAAGCGTGTTGCAACGATTTCATCTATGCCACGGTGGCGCCCTCATTTGGTGCGCGCAGCAGCAATCATCACCGATGGCGGTGACGAACACAGCGATCCGGCCCGTGTCGCCCAGAAGTACGGCGTCCCGACCGTCGTCGCGCGATAAGGGCCGAAACCTCCGACTTGGTCGAAGGAGACCTCGTGACGATTGACGCTCATCGAGGCACCGTGCAACCGGCGTCGACCGGTTGAGGAGAAGATGCCACTCGACTTGCTGCCAGGCAGCAGGCTCAGCCCAGAGCGAGTTGCTCGGCGAAGTACGGAATCGTCTTCCCAAGACCTTCGCGGAGCTGAATCCTGGGCTCCCATCCGAGATGCTGCATGGCCAGCGTGATATCGGGTTGACGCTGCTTTGGGTCGTCGCTTGGCAACGGCTTGTACACGAGGCCACCGGCTGAGTCCGTCAGTTCGACGATGATCTCGGCCAATTCCAGCATCGTGAATTCGTTGGGATTGCCAATGTTGATCGGGCCGGTCTGATCACCATCGAGCAGTGCGAGGAAGCCTCGGATCTCATCAGCGACGTAGCAGAAGCTTCGCGTCTGCTTGCCGTCGCCATAAATGGTCAGCGACTCGCCGCGCAGCGCCTGGACGATGAAGTTCGACACCACACGCCCGTCTTCCGGTTGCATGCGCGGGCCGTAGGTGTTGAAGATGCGGACGATCCGGACATCAACGTCTTTCGAACGGTGGTACGCCATGGTCAGCGCCTCAGAGAATCGCTTCGCCTCGTCGTACATCGACCGTTGACCGATCGAGTTGACGTGCCCCCAGTAGGTTTCGGGCTGCGGGTGGACCTGCGGGTCGCCGTACACCTCGCTGGTCGAAGCCATGAAAAACTTGGCGTCGTTGCGATGCGCCAACTCGAGCAAATTTCGGGTACCGATGCTGCCGACGTCGAGCGTCTCGATCGGTAGCGCGCAGTAGTCCTTCGGCGAAGCAGGGCTCGCCAAGTTCATCACGGCGTCCACATGTCCGTCGACATCGCATGATGTGACGATGTCACCCTCGATGAGCGTGAACTCCGGGTTGTCGGCGAGGTGTGAAACGTTGGCGGGTCGGCTCGTCACAAAGTTGTCGAGGCAAACGACCTCATCGCCACGGGCAATCAGTGCGTCGGTCAGATGCGAGCCGAGGAACCCGGCGCCTCCGGCCACAACGACGCGCATCAGCGACGACCAACGCCGTCGTAGCCGAGTCCAGCACTCTTGACGCCAGCAGGCTCGAACAGGTTGCGCATGTCGACAACCGTGGTCCCTGCGCCTGCTCGCTGAGCAACATCTTCGAGGTCGATCTTGGCAAATTCTGGCCACTCGGTGAACACACAGATCACGTCGGCGTCGTCAGCGATGTCGATCAGATTTGAGGTCAGCTCGATGCCGGCCAACGTCAGCTCCTGATGGGGTGACAACTCGCCGCACGTGGTTGGATCGAAAGCCCGCACGTGGGCTCCGGCACTGCGGAGTTCGGCGATAATTGCCATCGCTGGCGATTCGCGAAGGTCGTCGGTTCCAGCTTTGAACGTGAGCCCCATTGCTCCAACTGTCACTCCACTCAGGTTCGAATGGTGGCGGCCAACAGCTTTCGCGACCTTGTCGATCATGCGCGCACGCTGTTCGTCGTTGACCTCGACAACTCCCTTCATCATCGAGAAGTTGTAGCCGTGGTCTTCGGCGATTTTGACCAATGCACGTGAGTCCTTGGGGAAACAGGAACCACCCCAGCCGGGGCCAGGGTTCAAGAACTGACGGCCGATGCGCTTATCCGAACCAATCCCCTCGACGACGGCGGCAACGTCCGCACCGACGGCTTCGCACATGGCCGCAACAGCGTTAATAAAAGAAATTTTCATCGCGAGGAAGCCGTTGGCGGCGTACTTGATCGTTTCGGCAGACGCCGGGTCGGTGATGATGATGGGCGTCACGATGCTGTCGTAGAGCGACGCTACTTTTTCCGCTGCTGCGGAATTTGCTGCTCCGATGACGACGCGGTCGGGGTGCAGGAAGTCGTTGACGGCGGTGCCTTCACGGAGAAACTCTGGGTTCGACACGACGAAGATGTCGTCACGTTGTAGAACCGCTTCGACCGCGAGCGTCGAGCCCACGGGAACAGTCGACTTGTTCACCACGACGGCGCCAGGTTTGAGGACCGATGCGATCTGAGCGGCAGCTGTTTCAATGTACGACAGGTCAGCGCTGCCATCTTCGCTCTGCGGGGTCGGAACGCACAAGAACACGATGTCGGCGTCCGCTGCTGCAGCCGCTGCACCGAACACGAACTCGAGACGCCCTTCTGACCGGGCATCCAAAACAATCTGCTCAAGACCGTCTTCGACGATGGGGATCTGTCCGTCGTTCAGAAGGTCGACTTTGCGCTGGTCGATGTCGCCACACACGACGTGGTGACCAATGTGAGCGAAGCACGCACCAGTGGTCAAGCCGACGTAGCCGGTACCGACGACACCAAGGCGAATTGCTCTTCCTGACATTGGTGTAGAACCTTCTTGAACAGTAGTGGACACGGCGTTCGCCTCCCGAGATCCAATGAGGGTGTTGCTGGCCTCACTCTCGAAAAGATGACGACCAAAAACGTATCGGCAGTTCTTCACGAAGTCTTGATCGATCAATTCGAAACGTCAGAATGATGGTGCAACCATCGCACGGGCGGATCGATCAACAGCCGATCCCGTTCTGTCAGTCCGAGCGGAACACGGCCCTCGCACCTCAGACCTAGGACCTAGGACCTGGCACCGTAGGTGCGAACGATGTATCGAAACCAATCCCTCCGTGGTGAGGCACGACGCCATCTTCCGAAGGTTCGCCCATGGAACCACGCGTGATGGCGATGGGCTCCTCACGCTCGGGTTCGTCGTCTCCGCGCTATCGGCGGCGGAGCAGGTGTCTAGCGACCGCCAGCGGCGCCGAACGGTTGGACCGGACCGGCCGGGAACACCTGTCCGCCGTTGAGGCCGAGGGCCTCGGCAATCGAACTAGTCACCGCCACGCCAAGCGACGAGCCGGATGGCGGACGAGTATCGGAGGCCGACCGGATGTAGGGGTTGCTGGAGGTGCGGCTCACCGACGCGTTTTGGTCACCTGAGGTGGCAGAGATGTGTTCACCAATCGTCGGCGACAACGCAATCGGACGCGGCCAGTTGGCCCAGCGCGAAATGTTCAGCGTCGGCGATCCTGCGGGAAGCCAATAGCGGTTGCTCCGCAGTTCAACGTTCATCTGTTTGGCGGAACGCTCTTCCGTCCAGTCATCGACGTTGAGAATAGCCGGTGCACCCGAAGAGCCGCCCATCGTATTATTGACCACAGCGACTCGACGCACATCGGAGCGAGGACCCTCTTCGACCCACACGTCTCGGTAGTTATCGAACAACGCATTGTGCCAGACGTCGACGTCACCCGACTCGAGCACCCACACCCCGGTCTCACCGTTGTTAACAACAGTGTTGCCAGCAATCACAGCTCGCGAAGACAGCTCGATCTCGATGCCGGAGCGTGTATTGCCGTCGACCCAGTTACCTATCAGCTCGATGTCGACGGTGCCTAGGTCGGTCCAGAGGCCGGGACCATTGTTGCCAGAGACCCGCGTATGGCTGACCTCGATGTTGGAGCTCTCGGTGACCTTAAATCCTCCGGCAGAGTGGAACCCGTCGAAACCCTTGGCGTTGTTCGCCTCGATCACCGAATCGGTGATGGTGATGCCTTTCGACAAGTGTGCGTGAACGCCGAGGTGGCCGTTACGCCGAGTGACCATCCCATCGATCGAAATGTTATTCCCCATCATCGAGACGCCGACAAAGGCGTTGTCCTCGACGGTGACATCGGTCAGGACCAAGTTATTTGCATAGGCACGGACGGCCGCCATGCCCCGAGTCGGCGTGGCGTAGCGCCGGACCGTCACATTGCTGATCGAGGATCCGTCGGCACCGTTGAGGTACAGGGCCGACATGAGAGCGGACCCTTCGACAAGCTGTCCTCTCGGATCGTCGTCGATCCAGACGAGGTCAGCAGCTCTGTCGTAGTAGAAGAAGCCAGGCCCGAGATCTGAGCGGTTGCGAGCTTCGGTGAGTTCGACGCCGGCAACCCAGAACTGTTCGGGCCAACCAGCTTCAGGCCGCTCTGCGAGCGTGAACGGCGCACCGGAACGCTCGAAGTCGGTCGACCACGGGGCTGTCCACGCACCGCTCCTTGGCGTCCATCCACCGACCTGCCGTGCTCCGTCGAAGACGGCGTCGGCACCGGGGGCGGCTGTGATATGGACTTCCTTCGCATACACCTGCACGGTCTCGTGGTAGGTGCCGGAAGCAAGTACAACGGTGTCGCCGGGCGACGCCATTTTGACAGCGCGGGCAACGGTTTGAACCGGATCGTTGCCGTCCCCTGAGGCTTTGTCACTTCCCGATGGCGAAACGTGGATGACGTCCTCAGCATCAGCAACCTCACCCCCAATGACAGAGAGCCCCATTGCGAGGACGCCGAGAGCAATCATTGAACCGGCCACGCGGCGGCGGGGTAGGTGGGGGTGTAAACGGGGTACTGAGAACATCGATAGCTTTCTGCCCGCTGCATAAAGCGCCGGCGAGCTGGTTTTTACCTTACCGATCTTGCCGTCTCCTTGACTCAAGATCTTGTGTAGAAAGGGTCTGTATTTCGTCAAGGGTAGCATCAACGTCAGTTGCGCGGAACCTCATTCCACGGTCCGGCCTTGTCAACGCGAGGTTCGCCCGGCAGGCCGAGGACCTGCTCACCCAAGATATTACGCATGATCTCCGAGGTGCCGCCCTCGATTGAGTTCGCCCGGACGCGGAGGAACGCGTAGCGCAGACCGTTTTCGGTACCGCTTGCAACGGACTCTTCCGGTCGACGGAATGTGTAGTCGTAGTCGACCAATGCGTCGGCGCCGAGCAAGTTCATGCAGAAGTCGTACAAACCCTTATTGAGTTCGGAGTATGCGAGCTTCGCGATCGACATTTCCGGCCCGGGGTTGCCCGACTTAGCGTTCTGGCTCGCACGCATGTTGGTGAGGCGCCCGACCTCAGCTTGGACCCAGAAATGCATAAGCCGATCCTTGGTTGCTGCGTCCTTGCGTGACCCGTCCATCGCCTCCCAGACTTCAACGGCGTCGTTGGCTGCACCACCGCGCCTGGGTACACCGCCGCCGCCACCACCGATCGCGCTGCGCTCGTTCATCAGCGTGGTCAAGCTGGCCCGCCAACCTTCGCCGACAGCGCCCACCCGGTGCGCGTCCAGCACACGCACGTCGGTCATGTAGACCTCGTTGAACTCGGCCTCGCCGGTGATCTGGCGGAGCGGTCGGACTTCGACGCCTTCGGCACGCATGTCGAGTGCGAAATACGTCATCCCTTTGTGCTTGGGGGCTTCCGGATCCGTACGGGTGACGAGCATCCCGAAGTCGGCGATGTGCGCAAGTGTGTTCCACACCTTCTGCCCATTGACGATCCATTCGTCGCCGTCTCGCTCGGCTCGACAGCCCAGTCCCGCAAAGTCCGAACCGGCGCCGGGCTCGGAGAACAGCTGGCACCATCGCTCTTCCCCGGTGAACATTGGACGCAGAAAGCGTTCCTTCACCGAGTCATCGGCGTGCGTGGCAATCGTGGGACCGGCGAGGCTCATGAAAAACGTGCTCGGATCGGTCGGCTTGGCACCCGCTGCCTTGACGCGCCGTTCGACGACACGATTCAGCTCTGGGCGGAGGCCCAGACCCCCGTCGCCTTTGGCGAAATGGACCCAGGCGAGACCAGCATCAAAACGTGCTCCACGGAACGCTACGTCGTCCATCTGCTCGGGATCGTGTGCGGCGAGCAACGTATCAACCGCGTCGTTGACCAGTTGCATCTCGGGATCGGTCGAGATCGAACTCGGGGCGGTGTCAATGACAGTCATGGTTGAAGTGTCGCAGACGGCCCTCAGCGCAACGAAGTCAAAGCGTTCGACGTTCGTCACGCTGCCGATTCCTGTCGGCTGAGCATCCACCTCTCTTGGTGCCATTGCTCAGTACGTTCAGAGATTGTGCCGCACCTCACCGTTTCCCCGGAAATCGCCGACAACAGCGCCTCGACGCTCACTGACGCCTGCGGCCCCGAGCCGACGTTCATCTGCGAGCGAGCGTTCGTAGCAACGGACGGAAACGAGACGTTGACTCAGGTCATCGACTGGCTCGTTGGGCGGCCGCTCTCGGTTCTGGCCATCGTCCTCGTCGCGTGGATCGCAACACGAATTGCCCAGCGCTACGTTCGCCGTCTCGTCAAGCGCATTGTGGCCCCCGATCGCGACGCTGCAGCACGACGGCTCGCAAAGATCGGCATCGATGATCCGACGTCGTTCATTGGCGCCGAACCCATCCCCCGACGAGAAGCTCGGGCAACGTCGATCTCCGATGTCGTGGGAAGCACGATCACGGTGGTCATCTGGGTCGTTGCCTTCATCTTAATCATCGGCGAGTTCGGCTTCGACCTCGGACCATTCATTGCCGGCGCCGGCATCGCCGGCGTCGCGCTCGGCTTTGGTGCCCAAAGCTTAGTGAAAGACTGCATTTCCGGTTTGTTCATGCTTGTCGAAGATCAGTACGGCATCGGCGACATCGTCGACCTCGGCGACGCGATCGGAGAGGTCGAACAGGTGACGCTGAGAACCACCGTGTTGCGCGGCCTCGACGGAACGGTCTGGCACGTGCCGAACGGCGAGGTGCAGCGCGTGGGCAACAAGTCGCAACTGTGGTCGGTTGCGCTGGTCGACATCGATGTCGCCTACGACAGCGACCTCGACGCAGCCAAGAAATTGATGCTCTCGACCGCCACAGATGTCTGCGCATCCGAGCAGTGGTCGCCAGATGTCATCGACGAACCCATTGTCCTCGGTGTCGAGACCCTCGGTGCCGACGGCGTCACACTCCGCATGATTGTCAAGACGTCGCCTGGCTCGCAATGGGCGCTGCAGCGCGAACTCCGCGAGGCGCTGAAGGCCAGCTACGACGCTGCTGGCATCGAGATCCCGTTTCCGCAACGCACAGTCTGGGTCCGGGGCGACGCCAGCGAGCTCGACCAATCTGCGCCGACCGGACACTGACTAATTCCGACATGTTGGCCGGTCTAAGAACAGACAACGCAGCACCGAGTGCAACAATGCCACCGTGGTGATCAGCATGGTGGGCCTCGAGTGGGACGCGTTCGCTGCAGCTCCCACCACCTGGGGTCTCGTCATCAGCGCCATACTGCTTGCCGTCGGCACTGGGGCGCTCTGGCACGCCGAGCGCCGCGTCGCTCCGAAGCGACCGCAACCTACTGAAACGTCGAGTGCACTGAGCCGCGAGTCCCCCGCCGTTGTCAACATGCTGACGAACGACGCGACCCTGACCGCATCGGGTTTCCGGGCCACGGTGATCGACCTTGCTGCACGTGGCTGGCTCCGTCTCCTCCCCCCGGCCGATGACGACGACGATCTCGGCCGCGTACGCCCCGTCGCAACCGCGTATGAGGGTGATGCACTGATCCCGCACGAACGCCTCGTACTCCAACATGTGATGGCCCGGTTCACCACCGATCGAGCAATCCCGGCACGGTTCCTGGCGGTCGACATCAAAGGATCCTGGTGGCGTCGATTTCGATCCCTGGTCACCGACGATGCAGAGCACGCTGGCCTCGTCACCCGGCGCTGGCCCATTCAGCAGCTGGCCATCCCGGGCGCCATTGCTCTACTCAGTGCGCTCGTCTGGTGGGTTTCACGCAACGGCAATGCCGAGGTCGCGGTGGTCGATTCCATCGAACGTCGACTTTGGGCAGTCGCGATTCTGGTCGGGATCGTCGCCCTCGGTTACCGGGTCGTTCGCTATGCCATCGACCGCCCGCTGACGCACACCGAAGCCGGCCTTGCCGCGACGCAACGTTGGTTGTCGATTCGCCAACGACTCACTGAGGGCAATTTCGGAGAAATGGCTGCAAGCTCAGTCGAAGTCGGCGACCGTCGCCTGGCCTACGCGTCAGCAACCTGCCTCGCCGATGGTGCAGCCGTCGAGTTCCCTCTCGCTCGCGAAGACCACCATCGAGCATGGAGCAATGCCGGCGCCCATCCACGTCTCGTGCGCATCAAGTATCCGATTCGCCTCGGTTACGGCCTCCACCCGATGGTCGCACTCGTTGGTGGCGTCATCACTGCATTCGTCGGCCTCCGCCTCCGCCGGTTCTTCAGCGACACGGCTCGCGGCGATGCTCTCGACTCACTTTTCGAGCGGTTCCCCGAGCAAGGGTGGCTGATCGCTGATGTGGCGACCGGTCTGACGGTCCTCGCCGTCATCCCAATCGTGGTCGGCGCCATCGTGGCCGTCTTCGGAGCAGCCGATGTCTTTAACACCGTCGAGCGAACCGGCGTTGTCCTCCGAGCTCGTCGCCCCGCCGAGGTGGCACCACTCCCCCGATGTATTCGCAAGCGGATCGAGCGCGACCGCTACTCGCTATTCGTCGCTATTGACGATGGAAAGCAGAGCACCGTGTACGCGTGGCGTACCGGCGAACGAAACGCCATCCCGCAGGGGGCGAACGCCACCGTGCGTGCGACGCCGGTCTTGGGCTACGTCCGGCGGGCAACGCCAATCGGACACATCCTCGTCGACTAAATCAGATCGTCTGCGTGATTCCGGCACGATCGGTGTTGCGCTTGATCGCTGCGATGATCTCCGTGTGTCGGGGCGCCGGAAGGTCGTGGCCCATGTCTGGGAACATCAGCAACCGAGAATCTGGCACCGCACGAGCCGTTGCAATGCCGCCACTGGGGAGGACGAGCTTGTCCATGAGCCCGTGAACGATCAATGTCGGAACGGCAACTCCGCGCAGGCCAGCGGTTCGGTCGGGGCTGGCCATGATGGCGGCCGTCTGGCGGGCTGTGCCCTTCGGTCGAAACGATCGCTCGGCGCTCATTTGGGTGCGGTGAGCGTGTTCGACGGCGTCGTAGTGCGGGCCACTGAACAGCTTGAACATCTCGGTTGATCGGTCGGCGGCAGTCTCTTTCGTCGGTGGCTTCATCCGAGCGATTTTGGGCATGATCTTTGGTGCGATCCGACCCGACTTGCGATCGCCAGGATTCGACATGATCGAGGTCAGCGAGCGGACTCGCTGAGGGTGCTCGATCGTCAGTGTTTGGGCAATCATGCCGCCCATTGACATGCCCACGACGTGTGCGGATTCGATGTCGAGAGCATCGAGCAGGCCTGCAGCGTCATTCGCCATGTCACTGAGCAAGTAGCCGGCCTTCGGCGGCCGCTTGGCGAGCATGCCAATCACGGACTTCACCTGGGTCGGCGGCTCCCAGTCGAACTCGGTGGATAAGCCGATGTCGCGGTTGTCGAACGTGATGACTTGGAAACCTTGGGCGGCGATCTGCTCGGGGAAGCCTTCGGGCCAGTCGGTGAGTTGACCGCCGAGCCCCATCACAAGCAGCAGCGGTTGGCCCTCGCCGGTCGATTCGTATTCAATGGTGATGCCGTTTGCTCGGACAGATGCCATCGCGACAGGCTAGGCGCTGCTCGGGCCAACGGCCCAAGCGCTACAGCGCGTGGAAGAACCCGGCCTTCAGGTAAGCGCCCTCGGGATACGTGACTGGATGATCAATATCGTGGCCGGTCCGCACCATCTGACGGAGCTCGCGACCGGCCGCGTCGGCGGCGTCGAGCAGCGTCGCGAAGAAGAGGTCAGACGTGACACGACTGGAGCACGATGCTTGCACAAAGACACCGCCTGGGCGGACGAGCCGGAGCCCGATGTGCGTCAGCCGGGTGTAGGCGCGCACGGCGACGTCGATGCTGGACTGCTTCTGTGCGAACGACGGCGGGTCGATCACGACGACGTCGTAAGTTGATCCGGCACGAGCGAGGGCGATCATGACTTCGAAGGCGTCGCCGACCTCGGTCGTGTGCTCGCAGGCCTGCACTTCGGCTCGATCGGCATTGAGGGCCATGTTCCGTTCGGCTGCTGCCAACGTCGGGGCCGAGACGTCGACACTGCGGACCGACCGAGCTCCGCCAGCAGCAGCATGCACGCTGAAGCCGCCGGTCGACGCGAACATGTCCAGTACGTCGCGGCCAGCAACCAAACGACCGAGACGCATCCGATTGTGGCGCTGGTCGAGAAAATGACCCGTCTTTTGGCCTTTGCGCACGTCGGCTTCAAACCTGAGGCCGCCTTCAGTGAAGAGCACCGGGCCGTCGATGATTTCACCGGCGATGACGTCGCCATCGTCGAATCCGTATGTCTCGCCACCAGCAACGTTGCGACCGAGCCTGAGCACGATCGACGACGGCCGCATCGTGGTCTCCAGTGCGGCGAGCACCGTCCGGAGGTGTGGGAACCAGACGTTCGAGTACAACTTGACGACCAGGGTGGTGGCGTAGGCGTCAACGATCAGCCCTGGGAGGCCGTCGTTCTCGCCGTTGACGACGCGGTAGCCCGGCTGACCACCGAAGTCGGCATCAAGCAGTGGTTGCCGAATAGCCCGAGCTGCGTTGATCTTCGATTCCCAGAATGCCTGGTCGATGGTCGCGGTCTTGCCGGTGTGGACCATGCGCACTGCTATGGGTCCAGCCGGGTCATACAGGCCGATGCCGACGAACTTACGGTCGTTGTTGAAGATGATGGCCAGGTCGCCGGGTTCGCCCTCATGGCTTGCGGAAATGATCGAATCGTCGAACACCCATGGATGGCCTGCGCGAACGTGGCGCAGCGCGTCAGCAGTCAACCGGACGGCAATTCGGCGATCGCTGAGGGTAGGGAGCTGTTCGAACACGCCCCAAGCGTAGGGGTCAAACGGGCTCCGTGCCCCAGAACGAGAAGACGGGCTCCGTGCCGCTCAGCCGTTCGGAACAACGAGAAGACGGGCTCCGTGCCGCTCAGCCGTTCGGAACAACGACGATGCCGACGTTCGGCGCAACGTTGCCGTTGTGGACATCAGCCCACGCCTGTGCCATTGCGTCGACGCCTGTGCGGTGGTCGATAGTGAGCCACGATCGGCTGCCCTCGGCAAATTTTGTCATCGCGTCGGCGCATCGCTGGGCGTAGTCCTCGCGGCCCCACTCTTCTTGGCGACGGCCGACCTCGGTCGGAGCAAAGAACATCTTCGGCGTCGGGCCAGCGAGCGCCGCTGCATCTTCGGCAGTCGAGTTCGGAGCGTCGTGGTGGCTGCGGCCGACGGTCATCGAGTAGGCGAGTTGGTCGCCCAACTGCTGATGGACGGCGCCGAGCACGATCGGGTTGCCCGCCATGTCGATCGACACTGACGAGACACTTGGGTCAAGCTGACCAGTCTCGTCATAAGAGAGCACCGTGTCGTAGAAACCAAGGCTCTTCACAAACTCGACGTTGCCGGCCGACGTGAGGCCGATGACCTTGACGACGCCGCGCTCCTTGGCGCGCTGTGCGAAACCAATCGCGGTCTTCGATGATGCCGAGAGCACGGTCACCTGCCCGGCTCCGAAGTAGGGGGCTTCGCCCAAGGCGACGCCACCGCCGGAGTCGGCAAAGAACTCTTCAGCGAGGAATCCGGTCAGGAAGAGCCCGCGTAGCAGCGTGTGGCGGTCTTCGCCGTCCGGCGCATCGTCGTACATCGGATCATTTTTTGTGTCGACGTAGGCGCGGTAGACCGGAGCGTGCGGCTGGCGGTGCGCACCGTCGTCGCGAAAACCGTCACGAGTCGCCGTTGCGCTGATGACAGTTTGAGTCGCCATTGGGAACCAGCCGTAGTAGCGCGACCCGACTGCAATGTCGGAGTTGGCCGATTCGGTGACCGTGGCCCATGCCATTGCCGGCACGCGACCGAACGGGAGCTCGGTCGGGAAGAACTCCCAGTAGGCGAGCATGTCGCCGAACACTGCGTAGGTGATGTTGTTGGCTGTCAATGCGAAGCGATCGACCGACACGCGGACTTGCCCCTCGCCGAGCGGTTGCGACGGCGTGCCGATGAGCCGTGAGTTGGCAATGGCTTTGCGTTCGATCTCGAGGACAGAAACAGTGTCGTTCTCCATCGGCCCAGCATGGCACCAATGCCCTCTTTCCCTGGAGTCAAAAGTGGACGCAACATCGCCAACAAGGCGGCGCAGTTGGTCCTGGCTCTCACTGACCGGCTACAACCAGGGGCATGACCGAAGCTTCGAACTACCGCAACGCCGACCACCCCGCACTCGACGTGACGAGCCTCTTCGGGCTGTCCGGCAAAGTCGCCATCGTCACGGGCGGCTCCCGCGGTATCGGCTACATGATTGCTGCCGGCCTGGTGGCCAACGGTGTGAAGGTGTACATCACCGCTCGTAAGGCTGCTGCGTGTGATGCCGCGGCAGCCGAGCTGAGCGAGCACGGCGAGTGCATTTCGATCCCCGGCGACATGTCAACAACCGAGGGCATCAGCGCCTTCGTCGCAGCCGTCACCGAGCACGAAGATCAGATTGACATCCTTGTGAACAACGCTGGCGCCGCATGGGGTGCCCCGCTGGGCGAGTTCCCCGCCATCGGTTTCGACAAAGTGATGGACATCAACGTCAAGGCACCGTTCATGCTGACGCAGGCGCTTCTCCCCCAGCTCAAGGCCAGCGGAACGGCCGAAGACCCCGCACGCGTCGTGATGATCGGTTCCATCGACGGCATCCGAGTGCCACACGGCGACAACTATTCGTACTCGGCGTCGAAGGCCGGTATCCACATGATGACGCGCCACATGGCCGCGCATCTCGTAAGCGAACACATCCTGC
The DNA here is from genome assembly GCA_047638615.1 of Gammaproteobacteria bacterium. GTDB lineage: Bacteria > Actinomycetota > Acidimicrobiia > Acidimicrobiales > Ilumatobacteraceae > Ilumatobacter_A. The sequence continues at coordinate 9,921 of JBLIMF010000021.1, read as the reverse complement.
TGAACTCGATCGCACCGGGCCCATTCCCGTCGAAGATGATGGCCTACATGCTCGAAGACGAAGAGCGCTCCGAGTTCGTGACAAGCTCCAACCCGCGCAAGCGGATCGGCACGGCACAAGACATCGCCGGTGCAGTGATCTTCCTGTCCAGCCGCGCCGGCGCCTACACGACTGGCACCGTGATTCCTGTCGATGGCGGCATCTCCACCCTCTGAGCTCCGATGGAAATACGTACTTTGCTCGTGAGATGATTGGCCGATGAGTTTGCGGCTGCGTGACTCGTATGAGTTGGGTAAAGAGGTCGCCAGCGACCCGCTCGTTCAGGTGATCGACGACTTCGTCACCGAAGCCGAGCGGCATCACATCATCCATCTGTCAGCCGACCGGCTCGACACGGCACTCGTCAGCACTGTCGGTAATGCAACGACGAGCAGCGGTCGGACCGGTCGTGTTGGCTGGGTCAAGCACGACGAGACTGCCGTCGTGCACAGCCTCGTTGAACGAGTCAGCGGCCTTGTCGGCATCCCGATCGGACACGCCGAGTCCCTGCAGGTCGTGCACTACGGCAAGGCCCAGGAGTATCGGCCGCACTTCGACGCGTACGACATGAACACCGAGAAGGGCCTCCAGCGGACCAAACAAGGCGGTCAGCGGATCGTGACCGCACTGATGTATCTCAATGAGGTCGAAGATGGTGGCAGCACGATTTTCCCAAAGCTCAACCTCGAGGTCGAGGCCAAGCCCGGCCGCATCGCGATCTTCCACAATCTCGCCGACCACACACTTACCGATTTCACGCGTCATCCAAGGTCGCTGCACGGCGGATCCCCGGTTTACGCCGGTCAGAAATGGGCGTGCAACCTGTGGTTTCGAGCTGCACCAATCGTCGGCAAGAAGCTGCCAGAGAGCTGAACCAGTCGGTTCAGCCGAAGGCGTTCACACCGGTCAAATCGACCGAGACGTTCCAGAGGCGAGCGGCGTTGTCGGCGTCGACCGCGTAAGGCTTCACGCCGACGAACCGCGCGTACGGGCTGTCGGGGTCTTCCATCGGAGCAACGTCGCAGTTGTCGCAGTACAGCCCTCCCAGGCCATCGAGCTGGGGGGAGACCGCTGCCCAGGTAGACGTAGACGCGCCCTGCTCGGGCGTCTTGAAGAGCTCGTTGAGGTTGCCTTCAGCGTCCATCCAACCCATCGCGATCATCTCTTCTTGAGGAAGGTGGCGCTGTAACTCAGTCATGATCCCGCCGGGGTGCACGGCGAACGTGCGGACACCTTCAGCCTGGCCAAGCGCATCGAGGTGGACGGCGAACAGGGCGTTGGCAGTCTTTGCCTGGCCGTATGCCTGCCACTTGTCGTAGCCGGTGCTGAACTGCAGGTCGTCGTAGCGGATGTCGGACAGCTTGTGCCCGGTCGATGAGAGCACCACGATCCGGGCACCGCCATCGGCAAGCACCGGCCACATGTTGTTCGTCATCGCGAAGTGACCGAGGTGGTTGGTGGCGAACTGTGCTTCCCAGCCGTCGCCGATCCGGGTCTCGGGGCACGCCATGATCGCTGCGTTGTTGATCAAAATGTCGACGGGCCGACCGGCTGTCGTCATCCGCTCACCAAAACCACCAGCGCTTGCAAGGTTGCCGAGGTCCATCTCCTCGACGGTCACCGTTCCCTTGGTGTCACCGAGGCTGGCAAGCACTTCACGGGCATGGTCGGGGCGTCGAGCTGGAACAATCACGTCGGCACCAGCTGCAGCGAGCCCCTTGGTGGTTTCGAGACCGAGGCCCGAGTAACCACCGGTGACGACGGCAAGCTTGCCAGAGAGGTCGGCGCTGGCAATGACCTCGCTTGGCGTCGAGCGCATTCCGAAACCAGAGTTGAGTGGGTTCTGCAGATCTGCGGGCATCGCTGGACCGTACCTCACCGCCTCAACCTGCCAAGATCTGGTGATGGCAACTCGAACATCGCACCCAGCGAGCTTTCATCCTGATGGTTCCGAAACGGTGCCTGCACCAAACGGCGGACTCGCGCATCGTGCGAGCGTCGCTCACGGCGAGCGGTTCGAGCGAAAACTCTGGAAGGTACGCGACGGCGTCTGGTGCATGGTCGGAAATGGGCTGTCGAACCAGACCTTCATCGAAGGCCCGGACGGTCTGATCGCAATCGACACCGGCGAGTGCATCGAGGAGATGCAGTACGCGCTGAACGCCGTCGCGGAGGAGACCAACGCCCAGGTCACCGCGGTCATCTATACCCACTTTCACTACGTCGGTGGAACGGCCGCTGTGCCCGGAGCGGGCGGCAGTGTGCCGATCTGGAGCCATGCCGGCGTCGTTGGCAACCGCGAGCGGCACGGTTCCGAAGTCGGCCCCGTCGCACGGTCTGGCCTCATCCACCAATTCGGCATCACGCTGCCCGACAGCGGGCCAGACGCACTCGTCAACGTCGGCCTCGGTACAGCATTCCGCAACGCCGAACATCGCCCGTTCACCGAGGGGTTCATCGAACCAACCAACACTTTTACCGAGTCGACAAACGCAACCATCGCCGGCCTACGCGTCGAGTTCACTCCGGCGCCGTCCGACGCTGACGACTCAGTCAACATTTGGTTCCCCGACCTCGAAGTCTGCGTGAACAACATTGTGTGGCCGGTGCTGTTCAACGTGTTCGCGATACGCGGCGAAGAGTACCGAGATCCACGCGTGCTACTGCGCGGGCTCGACCATGTTGCCTCGCTTGGCGCCGAGCATCTCGTCGGGGCGCACGGCCCGCCACTGTCTGGCCGCGACCAAGTCGCCGAACAGGTTGAACGCAGCAGCGATGCAGTCCGATTCCTCTGGGATCAGACCGTGCGCGGGATCAACAAGGGCCTCGTCTCGGGCGAGCTCACTGAGTTTGTACAACTACCTGCCGAGTACACGGCGTCATACCTCCAAACACAGTTCTATGGCGTCGTCGAACATCACGTCCGCCAAATCCATGCCGGGCTGCGCGGCTTCTTCGATGGCGACGAAGCGAGCCTCTTTCCTGTTCCGCCACGGGATCGTGCCGAGAAAATGATCGCCGGGTTCGGTGGCGCTGCTGTTGTTCGCGAAGAGATCGGCGCAGCGACCGCAGCTGACGATCTGCGATGGGCAATCGATATGGCGACGTGGCTGGTACGCATCGCAGATGAGTCCGAGTCAGGCGCTGCCGATCGTCAGCGGTTGGCCGATCTTCTTCGGACGATTGCGCAACGGACGACAGCCGCCAACATTAGGAATTGGTGCCTCACGCGGGCCCGCCACCTCGACGGAACCATGAGCACCGACCGCTTCCACGCTCACAGATTCGATCGAGAGGCGGTTCGCAACGGCGACCCGGGCGATGCGCTGTCCACGCTACGGGTGATGCTCGATCCGTTGCGATGTACGGGCCGAGCGATGCACGTTGCCGTCGGATTGCCCGACGCGCGCGCTGGCCTCCACGTGCGCCGCGGTGTCGCGGTACTCACCGATGGCTCTGGCGCCGACGCCACGGTCACTCTGGATCGCGATACCTGGGCAGAGATCGTGACAGGAAAAATCTCGATGTCCGACGCGCTCGCGGCGGGCACGGCGGCCACCAACTCGCCCGACAAGATTGCGACATTCTTCAGCTGGTTCGAACACCCGGCATTCGAGATCGCCTGAGTGCTTAAGGGCCTGAATCAGGCTCGCCTGACCCCAACCTCGGCGCCACGCTCTTCCGGTTCGTCATCGACCAATACGTCGGGGAAGCCCGGTGCAACAACGGATATGCCCGTTGCATCTTCGAGCCGGCGGATGACGTTGTCTGACCACTCACGCTCGCCGTAACGCTCGGCGGCGTCACGGAAGATGTCGATCATGAGCGGGTTCATCTCTAACGGCACGCCAACGTCGTCAGCGATGCTCTGGAACAGCCCGATGTCTTTTAACACCAGGTCCATCGTGAAGCTGATGTCGCGAGACCCATTCAGGATCATCTGGCTCTCCGTCTCGTGAACGAACGAATTTCCGCTCGAAATCTTGAACGCTTCAAACGTGGTCGCCAAGTCGATGCCGGCAGCCGCCATCGTCGTCAGTGCTTCGGTGACCGCGATGAGATTGGCGGTGGCGAGGTAGTTCGTGGCCACCTTGAGGACCGATGCCGACCCAAGGTCACCGGTATGGAGCACCCGACGACCGAGGATGGTGAGCAGCGGTAACACGCGTTCGAAGGTTGCCCGGTCTGTGCCGGCAAAGATCGAAATATTGCCGGTTGCAGCGCGATGACAGCCACCCGACACCGGACAGTCGACGGCGGCACCGCCCGCGGCTGCGACCAAGGCACCGAGCCGTGTGATCTCGGCTGAGTCGGTGGTCGACATCTCCATCCAAACCGTGCCAGGGCGCCATGCTGCGAGGAGGCCGTCGTCGGCTTCCAACACCGCAGCCGATGCGGCAGGCGAGGGAAGGCAGGTGATAATCACGTCGCAGGTCGCCGCCAACTCCGCGGGTGTGGCTGCTGAGCGTGCACCACGACTGACGAAGTCAGCAACGAGGTCGTCGTCGAGGTCGCGTACCGTGAGGTTGACGCCGTTCCGGAGTAGCGAGCCAGCGAGCTTGCCGCCAACGTTTCCAAGGCCGACGAAACCGACGGCAAGTGATGTGAGATCGAGGGTGTCTTTGTTCATGTGACGAGCACGATAGGACCTGTTGCGATCACCGCTGCGTCCCACGCCTCGCGTGCGAACACCGTTCGCACGTCATCGATGAACGAGTCCAACGGATGAATCGGAAAATCAGGATCGAATGAATTCTGATCCCATCGAGAACAGAATTCGAAGCACAGGCCGAACCACGGGTGATCACGAAACTCTTCGCGCCCATTTCGGTCACCATCGAGGTGGTGGGCGTAGTAGTAACTCTGGAAAACTCCGTGTTGTTCGATCACCCAGGCGACCTCTTCGCGTACGTAAGGCCTCAGCACACTCGCGGCATATGCCGAGTGGTTGTAGGGGGCGAGCTCGTCACCAATGTCGTGGAGCAACGCAGCGACAACCCAATCGGTATCAGCACCGTCAAGGCGAGCACGAGTCGCCGATTGCAGCGAGTGTTCGAGCCGAGTGATCTGGTAACCGCCGAGCGAGTCGTCGAGCCGTTCCAGCACGCCGATCAGGCGATCAGCTAAGCCACTGGCGTGCGTCCGTTCAAAGCCGTCGAGCAACGTGTAGTCGGCCGCGGTTCCATGCTGCATTTCAGTGAATGAGACCACGCCCCCGTCGGTCGTTGCCGGTTCGTTCATTCGTTTCGCTTCCGTTCGTTGAGCCGCCGCCAGGCCAGCGTCCAAGCGGTGAGTGGGCCGTCGTGGTCGATGTAACACCCTTGCAGGTGGCGGGCGCCTCGAGTCGGATCGAATGCAGTCCGGCCGTGCAGGACTCGGTGGTTGTCGACAACGACAACGTCGCCAGATCGCATCCGGTAGCTCAGTTGACGGCTTGGATCGTTCAGCGCTGCGGCGAGCCAGCGGCGCCCGCGGTAGTAGACGTCAAGGATGTCGGCATCGACAAACGGCGCGAAATCGAGTCTGGGTGAAAATCGCATCTGTCGAAACGTTCCATCGACGGCACGTTCAATGAGTGGGCCGTCGGCCCGCTTCGTGTCCGTCCCAATGTCGTAGCGAAACTCGATCGGCAGGGTCGTGAGCACTGCGTGGGCTTCAGAATCAGCTTCGGCCAGGGCATCTGCAGCCGCCAGGCCGTCGACCATCGTTGACGCTCCACCAGGGGCATCGTTGAGAATTGCATGGAGAAATTGCAGGCCAGGAACCGGCGCCCGATACGGCTGGTCGGTGTGGGCCGACAACGCCACCGGGGTGTAGGCGAGGTCGACCGGTCGCGGTTCGGTGCGTACGTCGAAGAGCTCACCAAAGTTGGTAGCCGAGATCCTTCCGAACGGGCGAGTGATGTCCCGGAGCGCGCCCACCCCGGCGGGCGTGTTCGTAAGGACGAAGCAGCCAAGTTCGAAGAACGTGCTCAGCGCCGCAATGAGTGCCTCGTCGGACGTCGAGGGGTCACACAGTTCCCGGTAGTCGACCAGTGGCACTTCCGTGTCACAGGAGGTCCAGGGGCGTGGGGCCGGACGAGGAGTATCGGCAGAGGATGATCCTTCCACACCAACAAGCTGCAAGATCGACGACAACTCGAACTCGACCCGCTCGCCGTCACTGAAGTCGACGAACACGACATCTCCGCGCTGCTCCACCCCAACCACTTCCAGGTCGCTCGGCACATCGAGCGGCTCCCACAATCGCTGTCGGTTGTTGACGTCGACGTGAGTGCTCAAGCGTTCGAGCAGTTGTATCGGGTGGATGAGATGACCACCCACCTGCAACCGTCCGCGCCCCGCCGAACACGTGATGGCTTGTTTTGTTGCTGCGCCCATACCTCCAGTTTCCACGTCAACCGTCGGCCACAACAGACACTCGTTCGGCAGAGTGCCATACTCTGTTGTTATGACTACCACGATTCTGCACTTTGGAACGTTGGCGTGAGGCAGCTCGTTCGTCAGGTCGATCGCCTACAGCGACTCGCAGTGTTCGAAGCAGCTGCACGACTCGGCTCACTGTCGGCAGCGGGTCGCGAGTTGGGCATCGCCCAACCAGCTGTGACCCGCCAGATCAAGCAGCTAGAGACCGCGCTCGACACTGCGCTCTTCGATCGGCAGTCGAACCGGGTGGCGCTCACTGCTGCCGGGCGAGCCCTCGCCGACAGCCTCGACGTCAGCTTTGCAGCAATCGAACACACCCTGTCCGAGGTGACCGACACCAACGACATCTTTGTTCTGGCCATGCCGCCCGGCTTCGCTCAACAACTCGTACTCCCCGCACTCGATTCTTTGCAACAGGCGCTCGGCGATCGCGACCTGCGCCTCTGGCTGTACGACCGCGAATCAGAACTGGCGAACGGCTCGTTCCACGCCGCTGTTCGCGTCTCGGCCGAGCCATGGCCAGGCCACGAGGAAGTTGCACTCTTCGGCGAGTCGGTGTTCCCGGTGGCAACGCCGGCCTTGGCTGCAGCGCACGGCCTGAACTCCGACAGCCCCGCTGCTGATGTTCTCGCGGCGCCACTTCTCCACATGGATTCGGCCGGCCGGCCGTGGATGTCATGGACCGACTGGCTCGAAAGGTTCGACCTCCGACTCACGCCAGGCCGACGGCGTGTCGAGTTCAACAGCTATCCAAGTGTCTTACAGCAGGTGATGCTCGGTCGAGGTGTGGCTCTCGGATGGGCTGGCATCCTCGACGAGCTCCTCGACGGTGAAGCACTGATCGTGGTCGGCCCCACGATCAGTTCGGACCGGCAGTACACCGTGACATGGCCGAGCCGACGGCCGAGCAGCGCCGTCGAAGCAACGGTCGGCTGGCTCGCTCAGACCAGCGCTGTCGGGTTGAATCAGTGATCGAGTCGCAAGCTCAGCCGCTGCATGGCCATGCGAATGTCGGCGCAATGATCGTCAGGCGTCGCCGCCAGCCCCACGAGCGCCGACTCTTCGAGCAGGCTCACGATCTCCGGATGATTGTTCGCTTCGAGAAGTTGCTGCCGGACGCGGGCAACCTCGTCGACTGAGGCGTCGGCGCGCATCACAACGGGTTGCGTCGGCCAGGGCCCGAGCCGTTCGACGATCCGCAATTCAGCCACTTCAGGCCACTGCCGAGCACGGCGCGTCCTGACGATCGAGTCGATGACGGCCGCGTCGATTTCGCCCGCCAACAGCTGATCGATCGAATGGTGGTGACCACCCGTCATCACGAGTTCAGCAAACGAATCAGGATCGTGGCCGCGACGGTCAAGTTCGATACGCAGTGCGTGATACCCGCTCAGGCTCGCCGGGTCGTTGCACCCGATACGCAAGCCAGCGAGGTCGTCGAGGCCGACAGCTTCTGTACCGGGTCGCACCAGGAGATCCGAGAAGTACACCGGTTGGCCGTGTGCGTCAGGGTCGTCAGGGACCCAGGCCACGCCCACCTGCTGCACCGACGGCGTGCGATCCGTGGTGAGTTCGATGAACGATGTCGAACAAACCCATCCAAGATCGGCAGTGCCTGCAGCGAACGGGTCGAGTGCGGGGTCGGGGCCCGAGCGGCCGACTTCGAAACCAAGATCGACGCCAATCAACTCGGCCAAGGCTTCGAACAGAGCCGCCGGGTAGCCCGGTGCCAGGTAAGAAATCAGCCGCATCCGATGCAGGCTAGGGCCAGTGCGCCGAGGCTGGTGCCGCCCCACCAGCCGTGTCGGAAACCACGCGATGCGAATCCACTCGCCGGTCGTACGGTTCTCTGAGTGGAAACCGAATCGCCGCCGACACGCCGCAACCGGGTCGACCGTCAAGCGTTGGCCGACTCGATTCCCCTCCTGATTCCTGCTGTCCCATTCGGCTTCGTGCTGGGCTTGGCGATGACCAAGTCGGCAATGCCGCTGTGGGCTGCCTGGCTCACCTCTCCGCTGGTATTTGCTGGTGCCGCCCAGCTCACGATGGTCACTATTGCTGGCACGGCCTCGCTCTGGGCAATCATCTCAGCGGTCCTCGTCATCAACAGCCGCCACGTCATGTACAGCGCTGCGCTCGCTCCGACGTTCCGGGCTCAGCCCAAGTGGTTTCGCTGGCTCGGCCCGTTCATGCTCGTCGACCAGGTCTTCGCACTGGCGATGCTGCGCTCTGATCGAGAACCTGACTCGTTTCGTCGCTACTACCTCACGACGATGCTGCTCTTCGCGATCACCTGGAACGTTGCGGTCCCACTCGGCATGGTGATCGGCCCGGTCATCCCCGAAGCGTGGCGCCTCGACTTCGCGCCGGTGGTCATGTTCGCTGGGTTGACGCTCTTTGCAATCAAACGCGTGCCAGCCGGCATCGCTGCATTGGTCGGCGGCACCGTGTCGCTGTTGGCAGCAGGCTTGGCCGACCGTCTCGGCATCCTCGTTGGAGCGGTCTGCGGCGTAGTGGCCGGGGCTGTCGCTGAACAGTGGATCACCACTCCATCGACAACGCCCGCGATCTCACCGGAGGCCGGCCAATGAGCAACGGCGCAGCGCTCTTTGTACTCGTCGCTGCCACCCTCGGTACCTACGCCTTTCGAGCCAGCCTCATTCTGGTACTGGCTGACCGAGCGCTTCCGGTGATGGTCGAACGAGCACTCCAAAACGTCGGCCCGGCAGTACTCGCCGCCTTGACGGTCAACCTGGCCGTCGCCGGTGGCAGCGGCGCAAGCGCCGATATCGATGTGATCGAACTTGCATCACTCGGGATTGCAGCCATCGTCGGCTTACGAACCAAAAACCTGGTGTTCATGCTGATCACCGGCATGGCTGCACTACTCGTTCTCACCGAGATCTTCTAGTCGCGTACCGCTCGATACAGATCACGGAGCAATCCGATCTCAGCCGCTTGGTGGACGAGTTCGTTGCTCGCATGCATCGCCGTGTCGGCAACTGAGCTCTGCGACCAGAAGTCCCGCGTGTCGCCCAGTTCATCCCACCAATTGCGGCCAGCCACGAGGTTGCGATAGCTCGCCCATTTGTCGCTGAGGGTCGCTGTTGCCGCTGGCGCGTTCATGAATGCACGAAATATGATACAAACATACAATTGTTCTTGATATTATTATAGAATGCTTGTTCTATAAGGGTATGTCATCGGTGGCCGGAATCGAGCGTGAGTTCAACGACATTGTTGGCGTGCTCAACGCCCAACACGCTGCCCTTGTCGATCGGGTCGCTCTCTTGTTGGCTGACGATCGCTTGTGGGCCGGTGAGGCGATGACATCGATGTCGGCGTGGGTTGCTTGGCGGGCCGGCGTAGCACCCGCAATGGCCCAGTCGATCGTGGCGATAGCCGAGCGGGTTGACCAGCTCCCCGCCTCAATCGAGGCGTTCCGGCGCGGCGAGCT
>JBLIMF010000020.1:0-23889 GCA_047638615.1 Gammaproteobacteria bacterium | reverse complement strand
CGGGAACAGTGGAGACGCTGATGGCTGACACGACGTCACCCGCCTCGATCGTGCGCAGCTACCTCACGTTGATGGAGGCGCGCGATCTCCATGGTGCTGCTGCATATCTCGATCCGGCATTCGTGATCACGTTTCCGGGAGGTCGGACGTTTCGCGATCTCCACGACCAGGTTGCTTCGTCGGCTGGTCGGTTCGAGTTCGTTCGCAAAACCTTCGATCGCATCGACGTTATGGAGATCGACGATGGCGCCGCTGTCGTCTACGCCTTCGGAACGCTCGCCGGGAGGAATCTGCAGGGCATCGACTTTGCCGAGATCCGCTTCATCGATCGGTTCACGCTCGCCATGGGGCTGATCGTCGATCAGATGGTGTGGAACGATCTCGCCGAGTCCGGCGTTATCTGACCCTCCCCGCGCTTGAACTGGGCCAGGTTTGCGCGGCTCTGTCAGGAGAACGACCGCGCGAAGATGTTGTCGTCGGCCAGACCGTAGGCATGTCGCTGTTGTTACTGCTGCTGCTGCTGCTGACAAACGTGGTCACCCATTCCTCCGTCGAGTCGAGCCCGATGAGTTCGGTACGGGCCTCGTCGCCGGGCCGTGGGTCCTTGCTCACGACGCCAGCGGGCTCGATGCCAAAATCGCTGATCCAGCGCCCAGACTGAGGATCAGACAGCCGATGCTGGCACCTGTCTTGTTGCACCCGGTCAGGTGGTCCACGTGCCGTTGGCAGGTATGTGTACCCGTCTGGCCCACGGTTCTTGCCCCAGCCAGTCAGTGGTGATCGTCGGTCAGTCCGTCGATCTGCGCCCCAGACCATCCGAGCTCGGCAAGCACCTCGGCGGTGTGTTCGCCGAGACGTGGGGCATGCCGCTCGGGCAGGCCTTGGTCGGCGCCTCGACTGGCGAATCGGATTGGATCGCGCGTGACTCGGTAGGGGCCCTCCGGCGGGTGGACGTCGTCGTGGAGCAAGTCGGCGGCGACGAAGTGCGGGTCGGCAGCGATGTGCTCAAGACGGAGCACCTCGGCCACCGGAACGGAATGCGCGTCGCAAAACTCGAGCAGCTCGGCCGTGTGGAGGTCAACGGCAAGCCCGCCGAGCATGCCGTAGAGCTCGTCGGAGTTGGCGATACGCGCGCGCTGCGACGCGAACCGTACGTCGTCGACCATCTCGGGCCGACCGACGAAATCGAAGAAGTCGCGCCAGTTCGCTGTGCTGTAGGGGAGCAAGACAACCCAGCCGTCGGCTGTGCGGCGCGGGCGGCGATTCGATGTCGTGATGCGGGCCTAGCTGAACTGCCCGATCGGTGGCTCGAAGGTGTTGCCGCCTGGATCACATCGTCGTAAGCGGCCTTGTCGGCGCTCGGACCGTTGCTGCCGAAACCGTTCGCAACGCAGGAGACAATGTCGGGCCGGATTGCTCGCACCGACGGTTCGTCAAGCCCGAGACGCTCGAGGGCCTGGCGCCGCATTGTCGACACGAAGACGTCGGCGGTAACGAGCAAGGCGCGCATTGCCTGCCGGCCGAGGTCGGACTTGAGGTCGAGCACGACGCGGCGCTTGTTCCGGTTCATGTTGATGCTGAATGCGCTCATCACCGGGTTGCGTATCGGCTCGTAGTGCCGGATGACGACACAAACACAGTCTCACGCTCGCCCGTCGATCCCGTCGATCCCGTCCATCCCGTCGATCCCGGCCAGCGCGCCCCACGCGATGTGAAGAGATCCGTCCTTCATCTGCTGCCTGGCATGAATCCAAACACTGAATCAGACCGCTGAATCGGCAGTGACCATGTCCAGCCAATACCCCCGGGAACTACGACAGGTACGCAGCGGTAGCTCATCCGAGCTGCGGCAAGAAACCCCGGTCGCGAGCCTCACTCCAGAGTTTTGGGCACCCGCAGCTCAGACCCAGAGTTCACGGTTGGGCTGAGGCTCTTGCGGTGGCCGACATGATCGGTCATCCCCAAGTGCGTGTGCACGACAGGCTTGCGGTCGAACTCGATCAGCAGATACTTCCCGACCGCGTCGATGCTGTGGACGGTGTCGCCGACGCGCGGTCGATAGCCGCGCAGCTTCTTGAGCCACAGGTCGGTAACAACCTGGTCTTCGAGCACCGGGGTCAACACCTCCGCTGCTCGCCGAAGTGTGTCTCCGTCAGGCATCAGGTTGGGGTGGCTTCACCCGGACTGCGGGCATCCAGCGGGGTCCAGCCGTCGCGTCAATCCGGGCCACGAACGCATCGTGGTGGGGTTCGATCAGCTCGCAGAAAGCTCGAGTCGCGTCGGCGCCGACCACGTCCCAGGCGGGGGCCGTGAGTGCGTCCGTGCGGGCTTCGAGGTCGAGTCGGAATCGGCGACCCTCGTCGTTGACCGCGCCTCCCGATGCCAGACCCTTGGCTTCGAGACGCCCCCAAGCCGACGCGATCGCTTCGTCGTCGTTGCCTCGGCTTCGAGCGATCCACTCTTCGCTGCCGTACTCCTCGATGTCGACCATCACGGAGTGAAGCAGCCCGACCTCGACGTCATCGAGATCCTGACTCGCGCACAAGGCCCAGTGGTTATCACCGCGCAGTTCGCGCAGGCAGTTCACTGCGAGCCACGCCGACAGCGCTGAGTCAATCTCCGTTGGGCGCGGCATCTCGCGATGTGCGGCAAACATCGGTCGAGCGCCGAAATGGACGGCATCGACGCCGCTCCACAGTGGCGCCGCTAGCTCGGCAAGGCCCTGGGAAAGGCCTGGTGCAATCTCATCCAGACCGGGTTGAACGGCGGCATCCCGCACAGCCAGGATCGAGGCGACATCAGTGACGTCCTGGTACAGCTTCATGACATTCCTGATCACGCCAGGGTTGATCGAGTATGCAGCCGCAGCTGCAACCCCTGGGTTCACGTCACCAAGCGACGCGAGCCGCCATGCCACCACCCAGCCGATGCCGTCGGGGACGCCGAGCGCCTTGTATTCGGCAATGGCCCGCTGGTCCCACATCATCCAGCCGACCAGGTCGTGACAGGCACGTCCTGCGCGCGCTGTGAAATCCTCGGAATGAGTCACGAGAACAGGGTAGACGCGGACCCGTCCGGGCTGCGGACCTACGCGCAATCTGCTCCCGCTCTACTCAGAAGTTCTGCCGCCCGCCACCTGCCCGCGCGGTCGCAGTGGACCCCTCACCTCTACCCCTGGACAGGACGAGCTAGACGTACCCGAACGCGAGCATGGCGTCGGCAACTTTGGTAAAGCCGGCAATGTTTGCTCCTCCCACGTAGTCGACGCGATCGTCGTTGGGACTGTGCGAAACACACTGGTCGTGGATATCGCTCATGATCGATTGGAGCCGAGCGTCGACTTCTTCTCGCGACCAGGAGATTCGCTGGGAGTTCTGGCTCTGCTCGAGACCCGAGACCGCAACCCCGCCGGCATTGGCCGCCTTGGAGGGAGCGAACAACACCTTGGCGTCCTGCAACGCATGGATGGCAGCAAGCTCGGTGGGCATGTTTGCCCCTTCGGCCAGCGCGACGAGCCCGTTGCTGATGAGTTGATGGGCGTCGTCGATTCCCAGCTCATTCTGGGTTGCGCATGGGAACGCGAGGTCGCATGGCACAGACCACGGTGCGGCGTCAGGGTGGTAGTCACAGCCAAACTCGTCGGCGTACTCGCTGATGCGGCCCCGGCGGTTCTCTTTCAGGTCTTGGAGCCATTCGAGTCGCTCGCCGGTGATGCCATCTGGGTCGTGGACGAATCCGCCCGAGTCGGAGGCCGTGATCGGGATGGCGCCGAGCTCCGCCAGTTTCTCCATGGCGTAGAGGGCCACGTTGCCTGAACCAGAGACGACGGCCCGTTTGCCCTCGATGCCATTGCCAGCATGAGTGAGCATGTCATTCATGAAGTAGACCGCGCCGTACCCCGTTGCTTCGGTTCTGACGAGGCTGCCGCCAAATTCCAGACCCTTGCCGGTGATGACACCGGTAAAGCGGTTCTCGAGTCGCTTGTATTGTCCGAAGAGGTAGCTGATCTCTCTGGCACCGACACCGATGTCGCCAGCAGGGATGTCGACGTCTGCGCCGATGTGACGGTGAAGTTCGGTCATCAACGACTGACAGAATCGCATCACTTCGCGATCCGACTTACCCTTGGGATTGAAGTTCGCCCCGCCCTTCGCTCCGCCCATCGGGAGCGTGGTGAGACTGTTCTTGAAGGTCTGCTCGAAACCAAGAAACTTCAAGACCGACAAGGTGACGGTGGGGTGAAACCGGAGCCCGCCCTTATAGGGGCCGATCGAGTTGTTGAACTGCACTCGCCAGGCCCGATTCACACGAACGTTTCCCGCGTCGTCCTCCCACGTCACCCGGAAGATGATGACTCGGTCGGGTTCAGTCATTCGTTCGAGGATCTGTGCGTCGCGGTATGCCGGGTTCGCATCGATGTACGGAATGAGGGTCTCGGCAACTTCTTGGACAGCCTGGTGGAACTCGGGTTCGTGAGGGTTGCGTTTTTTGAGGCCCGTCATGAACCTCTCAAGTTCGGCCTGATGGTGGCTGGAAGGAGCTTTTGCCATGATGTGGGGTCCTGAATTGTTGAGGATCGAGCTGGTCGCGAGGTTCTTGAAGCCGTATGCCAAGCCACCCTGCGGGCCCGTTCGCCGACTGGTGCGCGCGTTGTCACTTGTCCCAGACCAGGGCTTATGCAAGTACCTGTCCCAGTCTGAGCATTGTATTTGTCCCGCTCGCTGAACAGATGTTCGCTGGGCTCCATTGGCCGGTCGCTCGTCTTCGGTGGCGATCATCGGTCGCCAAACTTTCGACCGGGTTGGGTCGTCGCTGCGCGAATTCTTTCTGGGCACTCCACCACAATGCAATCGAGCATGGAGGCGGACGTGTCGACTCCGGCAGCTCCGGCTGTCAGGTCACGGTTCCGACGAGAACGACGGTGCGGTCTCGCACCACTGTTCTGGCAGCACATCCTCTCCTCCGGAGAAGTCCACCTTGACATGACCACCCGCCTCACCATCGCCAGCTCACCCACCCGCCAAGTCCCTCTTGGGTCTGGTGACAGCACCGTTATCGGTTACCAGGGCGAAGTTGCTGCCCGGTTGCGCGGCGCCCACCGCGGTGCAGCGTTGTCCACGTCCAAGGAGGTGGGGCCAGTGTTCCCACCGAGGGCAACGTCGGCGCAACGGTTGCGTCCCCGAGCCCCGAGCCCCGAATGCTGGACCTCGAATGCTGTGCTGATCGTCGGGGCGATGCAGGCGGCGATATCGGAGACCAGTGGATGCTGCATCGCCGCAGACAACTTGTCACTCGCGGCGGTCGTCGGTCCCTCTACGTCGACAAGTGGGACAACTTACGGTCACTTGGGACAAGTTGTCACAACGGTGGAACAGGTCGGGCCGCAGGGACACTTTAAGAAGCGCTCATCACTACATCGAACGAGCGGCGTTGTCGAACCTGGTGTACTGACCGAGGAAGACGAGACGCTTGGTGCCAATTGGGCCAGAACGGTGTTTGGCGACAATGATTTCGGCGCTGCCCTTGTCGGGTGACTCGGGGTTGTAGACCTCGTCGCGGTACAAGAACATCACGACGTCGGCGTCTTGCTCGAGCGAGCCAGACTCACGCAGGTCGGCAAGCATCGGGCGCTTGTCGGCACGGGATTCCAAGTTACGGCTGAGCTGGGAGAGGGCCATGATCGGCACTTCGAGCTCACGGGCCAACACCTTCAGGTTTCGGCTGATTTCCGACACTTCAAGCTGACGGTTCTCGGACTTGCCCGAGCCGCTCATCAGCTGCAAGTAGTCGATGAGGATCAGTGCCAGGCCGCCGTGCTGCGCCTTGATACGGCGCGCCTTCGCACGGATCTCCATCACGGTGACCTGCGGGTTGTCATCGAGGAACAGCGGAACTTCGAGGCGGCCGACGGCAAGGCCGATCTTCGACCAATCGCTCTCGGTCAGCTTGCCGGTGCGCAACTTGCCCGAATCGACCTTTGCTTCAGACGACAGAATTCTCTGCGTCAGTTCGCTGTGGCCCATCTCGAGTGAGAACACGAGCGTCGGCTTACCTGACGTCTTCGCGATGTGGGTGGCCAAGCCCAGACCGAAGGCCGTCTTGCCCATGGCGGGGCGAGCACCGACGATATTCAGGGTGCTCGGCTGTAAACCCGACAGCAGTTCGTCGAGGTCGTCGTAGCCAGTGGCTGCACCAGTGATTGTGTCGCCGCGCTCGAAGTTCTCTTCGAGCTGGTCCATGGCCTCGTTGAGGAGTTCGTCGATCTGTCGGGTCGAGTCGACGACACGGTCCTCGGCGACCTCGAACATCTTCGTCTCCGCGAGGTCGACAGCCTTGGTGACATCATCAGGCTCACTAAACGCCAAGTCGGTGATCTCGCCGGCGGTATGGATCAGCCGACGAAGCAACGCCGTGTCCATCACGATGCGGGCATAGTGCTCGGCGCCCGACACCGAGGGGGTTGCATTTTGCAGCTCGTTCAGCCGCTCCATGCCGCCGAGATCATCGAGCATGTTGTGGCGACGCAACTCATCGGCCACCGTGACGACGTCGACCGGGCCAGACGATGAATACAGCGACCGAATTGCGTCGAAAATGTGTTGATGGGCAGGGCTGTAAAAGTCCCTGACGTTGAGGCCGGCTTCACCAACGACGCCGATCGCGTCACGTGACAGCAACAGCGCACCGAGCACCGACTCCTCGGCCTGCAGGTTGTGGGGAGGGACGCGGCCCGAGCCACCCTGCGAACGAGGAGACCCGCCGCCAGAGAACTGTCCACCCTGGTATTCGCGGTCGAGGTCATTGCTCATGGAGGCCCCATTCTTCCTGATAAATCCTGTGTGGTGATAGTGGCAGAACCCTGGGAATTGCCTGTGGACAACAACCCCTGACCTGTGGATACCAGACAATACCTGTGGGTAGGTCTGGCTGTGGATGGACTGTGGAAAACACGAAAGGCGCGCCCCGCTTGAAAGCAGGACACGCCTTTCACGTGTCGAAATCGTGACACCCTCCAGATTGAAAGGCGCCGCGACGTTCACCCGACCACAGCCGGGTGGCGGCTCATTCGGCCGCGACCACCACAATGTTGATCGGGAACGACACATCGCTGTGCAGCGAGGCCGTTGCCGTGTGTGCACCGACGGTCTTGATGTTGTCGACTTCGATCGACTTACGATCGATGTCGATATCGGTCTGATCCTTCACTGCATTCGCGACATCAACAGCACTGATCGAACCGAAGAGCTTGCCCACGCCCGACGCCTTCGCCGAGATCGTGATCGTCTTCGGCACGAGCGAGCTAGCGATTGCGGTCGCTGTCTCACGCGCTGTCTGATCCTTCTGGTCACGAGAGGCACGCATTTTGGCGGCCTGATCCAATGCCCCAGGCGACGCCTTGAGAGCGTGACCCTTCGGGAAGAGGAAGTTGCGGGCATAGCCCTCAGCAACCTCAACGATGTCACCGCGCAGGCCGAGGCCTTCAACCTTGTTACGAAGAATGACGTTCATGTTCCTCAGGCCTCCGTCTCGGTGCTGGCAGCCGCGTCACCGGTGTCGACGGACTCATTGGCCGCATCGTCACCAGTATTAGTGGTCTCTTCGGAGTTGTTCTCCTTATTATCACCATCGTCGCGGCCACGGCCGCCACCACGATCATCGCGGTCGCGACGGCCACCGGTGCGAGTCGAAGCGACACGCGTGGCGTACGGCAAGAGCGCCATTTCGCGGGCGACCTTGATCGCGTTGGCGACTTCGCGCTGCTGCTGCAGGTCGTTGCCGGCAACGCGGCGGTTCTTGATCTTGGAGCGGTCGCTCATGAAGCGACGGAGCAGATCGACATCCTTGTAGTCGATGTACTCGACCTTGTCGATAATGAGGACGCTGGTCTTCTTTTTGAACTTGCGGGGGTTGGCGTCTCGCGCCGACCGGGCCTTGTTCTTCTTACTGGCCATAATAGTTACCTAGATATTCCTGACTGGAAGATGATCTTCGATTGAAAGAGTGAGTGACATGGGGTTTGCGGGTCCAATGATTCGGACCCAGCCGTGACTCAGGACGGACTCAGAACGGCTCTTCTTCGCCGTACACGGGATCTGGGGGAGTCGCCGGGCGAGCTGCACCGCCACCTCCGCTGTTGCCGCCGCCACCACCACTGAATCCGCCACCATCGGCGGAGTCACGGGAGATGCGCTCGACCTGTGCCTGCGCCCAGCGAAGGCTGGGGCCGAGGTCGTCTGCGATCACTTCAGTGACGTTGCGCTTCTCGCCTTCACGGGTGTCGTAGGAGCGCTGCTCCAACCGACCCGTGACCATGACGCGGTTGCCTTTGTGCAGGCTGGCTGCGGCATTTTCGCCGAGATCAGCCCAAGCAACCACGTTAAAGAACGAGACCTGCTCCTGCCATTCGCCATTCACCTGATAGCGGCGATTGACGGCAAGCCCGAAGCTGGCAACACCACGACCCCCGGTGGTGTATCGAAGTTCGGGATCCTTCGTGAGGTTCCCGGTGAGTGTGACGGTGTTGTCCTGTGCCATTGATTTCCCCTTTGGCTATGACCTGAGAATCAGACAGCAGCGACGGCGGCGGTGATGCCGCGACGCTCTGCTTCTTCGTCTGGCAAACGGATGAGCTTGTGGCGGACGATGTCGTCCGCGAGACGGAGCTGACGCTCCAAGTCGTTGAGTGCGCCAGGCGCAGCAACAAGCTGAGCGACCAGGTAGTAGCCAGACGGCTTCTTGTTGATCGGATAAGCGAACTGACGCTTGCCCCACCAGTCGATCTTGTCGTGCAGTGTTCCGCCGACTTTCTCGATCCCGTCGCTGATCGTCTTCATCCAGACCTGAGCCTTGGGGTCATCGATGTCTCCATCAATGATGACCATCATTTCGTACGCACGATTCATGCGGTGTATAGCTCCCTTCGGATCCCACATTCACGGTGTCCAGGCGTGAAGAGATGGGGAGCCCCGAACCAGAGTGGTCGTGGGGGCAGGGTATGTAATGGACCGCGCAATGCTACCGGGCGTGTGGGAATCGCGTCCCCGCCGTCTTGGGTGTCGCGTCGCATCGTTTCGACCCTAAAGACGCGCTGTCACAGGGTTGGGGTGACCAGGCACGTTTGCGCCTCTGTTCCTTCGACCACTCGGGCGGTGGCTCCCGGCTCAATGCCGACCTGCACCAAGTCTCCTTGAAAAACTTCGATGGCAAGATCAAACTCTGCACCTGCAGGGAAGCGATCGCACTGGCTGCTGTCGTTGCTCTCACACGGAGCCATGTCGGCCGTCGAGACCAGGGCGCCGCCGGGGGCGAACCAGCCGATCGATAAGGGGGTGACGGTCTGGAACATAAAGAACGATCCATCCGTCGGTTGCTCGAACACGAAGGCCATGCCTTCAGCGGTACCGAGATCGGTCACGCCCATCAGGCCCCGGCCCCGTTCTTCGGCCGTGTCGGCGAGCCACATACAGGCCTCGCAGGTCGTGCCGTCAGCCTTCGTGATCTCAACAGTCGCCGTTGTGAACCCCTTCGGCTGGACGCCCACGATTTCGGAAACCGATGGTGTTGCAGACGGTGTTGCAGACGGTGTTGCAGACGGTGTTGCAGACAGGTCCTCTGCTGTCGTCGCGACGGTTCCCGCATCGACACTCAATTCGATGGGATCGCTTGACGCACACGCAGCGAGCATGACGAGCACGACGGCACCAAGAGCGAGTCGATTCACCTGCCGCCGACCGGGAGAATACGCAACAGGTGATTCCACCGGCATTCGATGCACGCTTCGACCACATAAGCGTTGGCGTCAGTCGAGCGGGCGTTGATCCTCCGCATCTGTTCGGCAGTCGAGACGCAATGCCCCTGGGCCTGCAGGCCGTGCCCAAAGACGTACGTGACCAGGCGCAACTCGGACTCTTCGCAGATCGGACAGATCGTCTTGGTCGCAGTGCCAACGTTGCGCGCAGCACGGATCAGCTCAGGATGCGCGTCACAGACCGCTTCTTGTCGGAGCCGACCTCGCTTGACCTCAGCAATCAGCATGCGGCGCGCAAGGCGATGGTCGATAATGCCGCGGGCGCCACCATCCATTCCCCTGATCGCGCCCGCCGAGAAGCTCATCGGGACCGAGGATAGGTCGCGATTGGCACACGTGTCGCCCACAGCGGGCAGACTGGAGTCGTGGTCGCAAACATCAGCTATGGAACCGGAATCCCCACCGATACCGAACTGCGCTTGAGTGGCGACGTCAGCGGCGGCAAGCGTGCCGTCGAGCTGGGCGTGTCCAGTGCGTACAACTCGATCGCCTTCGCCGAGGCTGGCGCGAAGGCAATTGCCGTCGATCCCGACGCAGATCGCATCGCCGAGATGCGGTCTCGCGCCGAAACTGCCGAGGTCAGCGTGCAGTGCCACGCCGCCGATCTGGCCGACCTCGGTGAAATTACGTCCGCCACCATCGACGTGGTGCTGGCCTCTCACTCGATCGAAAAGGTCGACGACCTCGGCCGCCTACTGCGCCAGGTCCACCGCATCCTGATCCCGAGCATGCCGTTCCTGGTCTCCCTCACGCACCCCTTCTCCGTCGTGTCCGAGGGGGCTCCTTACGGCACCACCGCCCGTTCGATCAGCGACTGGTTCACTTCACTCAGCCGCGCCAACTTCCGCGTCGACCAGGTTCGCGAACTCGGCGACGCAGGCCCCGTGCCGAGCACCCTCATCCTACGCGCCCGCAAAGAAGGCAGCTGACCCGCTGTCGCACCGAGGTCGGCTTGTGTTCCACCGCCCACCTGAACAAGTTGGACAGATCGGTGCGAGACTGGTGAGATGAGTAAGGTACGCGAAACACAGCTACCAGGGGTTGGGGTACGCCACGAATTCGATACGGAGTCTGGCAACCATGTCGGCGTCGTTGTCCATCGCGATGGGCGACGCGAAATTGTTGTCTACGACAACGACGACCCGGACGCCTGCTCGACAATGGTCGACCTGTCGCCCGACGACACCCGCACGATGTCCGAGCTACTCGGCGCGAGCCAGGTCACTGAAGCAGTCAGTGCGGTGCAGCACAACATCGATGGCCTGGCCATCGAATGGATCCAGCTGACGACCAAATCTTCGGCCGTCAATGCAACGATCATGGACGGCCAATACCGCACCCGGACCGGCGCATCGATAGTGGCCGTGATGCGCGGTGACCAATCGATGCCGGCACCCGAGCCGTCGTTCAGATTTGCCGACGGCGATACCGTCGTGGCCGTCGGCACCGTCGACGGTCTCGTCACTCTGCGCACGCTGCTGTCCAACTAACACGCACCGCACCATGCCCATCCTCATCGCTACCGGGAGTGGCGACCCCGCTCTTGCGTTCGTCGAGATCGGAGCGGTCGTGCTCGGCCTGGCGATACTCGCTCGCCTCGCCGGCCGGCTCGGTATAACCGCCGTACCGCTGTACCTGATTGCCGGCCTGGCGCTGGGCGAAGGTGGGCTCGTCCAGCTCGATGTCACCGAAGACTTCATCTCAATCATCGCCGAGATCGGCGTGCTGCTCTTACTGTTCACGCTCGGCCTTGAGTACTCCGACGTCGAGTTGCGCAGCGGCCTCCGCACCGGAGTCTTGCCAGGCATCGTTGACATGTTGCTCAACGGACTCCCCGGCGTAGCAGCTGGCCTGCTCCTCGGCTGGTCACCGCTGGCTGCGGTGCTCCTCGGTGGCGCCACGTGGGTCTCGTCCTCGGGTGTCGTGTCGAAAGTGTTGTCCGATCTCCACCGACTTGGTTTCCGTGAGACCCCGGCCATCCTCAACCTGCTCGTCATCGAAGACCTCGCAATGGCCGTATACCTCCCCGTGGTCGCCACGCTCATCGTCGGCGGCACGCTGCTCGCAACGCTGACGAGTGTTGCGGTCGCCCTGGCCGTCGTCACCGTCATTCTGCTGTCGGCCCTGTTCTACGGCCGCAAGCTCAGCGACCTCTTGATCGGCGGATCGGACGAGTCACTTCTCCTCGCCGTGTTCGGCGTGACTTTGTTAGTTGCCGGCGTCGCCCAACAGCTCGAAGTGTCCGGGGCGATCGGTGCGTTCCTCGTCGGACTGGCCCTGTCGGGTCAGGCAGAGAAGCGGGCGATCCAGCTCATGACGCCGCTGCGCGATCTGTTCGCGGCAATCTTCTTCCTGTTCTTCTCATTCCAGGTTGACCCGGCGAAGCTGCTCGACGCCCTGCTCCCAGCATTCGGCCTTGCGGTCGTTACGGCGTTCACAAAGATGCTGACGGGCTGGTTCGCTGCGAAACGCGTTGGCGCAGCTCAAAAGGGCCGTTTGCGTGCCGGCGCGACGTTGATCGCCCGTGGCGAGTTCTCGATTGTGATCGCTGCGCTAGGCGCCGGCCTCATCGACGGCCCTGAGCTCGGCGCACTCGTTGCCGGTTACGTTCTCATCACCGCGATCATGGGCCCGCTGGCCGCCAAGTACGCCGACAACATCAAACTCCCCAGCCGCAGTAAGCGCCAACCAGCGGCGGCCTCAGAGTTCCGAGCATGACGTCAGCACAGCCGTACAGGAATCAAACACCATTCAAGAATCCCCAGCATGTCGAGGCGGGACTGAGGCGTCGAGGCCAAGGAAGCATGAACCCGAGTTGGCCTCCGCCAACGAGCGGCGAGGGCTGACGCAGAAATCGGTGTCTCAGACCCGCTCAGACTCGACGATGGAAGCGGATCTGGGGCGCCCAAAGAGATAGCCCTGGGCTGTGTCGCAGCCAAGATCGCGCAGCCCGCTGAGCTGCAGCGGCGTCTCGACACCTTCGGCGACGACCGTCAAGCCGAGGCTGTGCCCGAGGCGGACGACGGCTTCGACGATCGATGTGTCATCATCTTCGAGGCCGAGGCCGGATACGAACGACCGGTCGATCTTGATTGCTTCAACCGGGAAACGCTTCAGATACGTCAGCGACGAGTAACCGGTGCCGAAGTCATCGACCGACAGGTGCAGGCCGAGGCTACGGAGTTCGCGGAATACGGAACTCGCCGTAAACGTGTCTTCCATCAGCGTCGTCTCGGTGATCTCAAGCCAGAGCGAGTCAGCAGCAATACCCGTCGAGTCGAGCGCATCGCGCACGATCTCGATAAAACCCTGACCGGCAAGTTGCTGGGTTGCGACGTTGACCGAGAGGCCACAGTTTGCGAACCGCATCCCTTTTGCCCGCCAGTGGGCGAGCTGAGCAAGTGAATCGCGCAGGATCGCTGCGCCGAGGTCGACGATCATTCCGCTGGACTCTGCTGTCGGGAGGAACTCCCCGGGCATGAGGAGCCCCCGTTCGGGGTGGAGCCAGCGCGCAAGGACCTCGAAGCTGACAAGCTCGCCAGACTCCAGGTGAACAATCGGCTGAAAGTACGGGACGATCTCGTGGCGTTCGATACCGCGCCGCAACTCTGACGCGAGTTGCAATGCACTGATCGAGGCTTTGCGTGTCGCTGCGGTAAACGCTTCGACTCGGTCGCGTCCTGCGGCCTTGGCGCGATACATAGCAGCGTCGGCGTCACGCAGCAGATCCTCAGCGGTGAGGCCAGGCGCAGCGTTGACAGCAAAACCGATGGAGGCTGTGACCACCAACTCTTGACCTGCGATCACGATGGGTTCCATCACCGAGCGCCGAAGACGTTCTGCGACTGCCGCTGGATCGACGAACGCGCCACTCGGCGTGTCTTCGCCACCGATCGAAACCCGGTCGACGAACACCACGAACTCGTCACCACCGAAACGTGCCAACCGCTCGCTGCCGCGCATCACGCCCCGGAAGCGTCTCGCTACCTCGCGTAGCAGTTGATCGCCGCTGCCGTGTCCAAGGCTGTCGTTGACAACCTTGAAGTTGTCGAGGTCGATGAAGAGGACCGCCACCTGGCCGGGCTGCGCGAGGCGAAGGTGAGCGTCGAGTCGTGCAACGAGCGCAGTGCGGTTCGGAAGGTCGGTCAAGTCGTCATGGGTTGCAGCATGTGTGAGTAAGGCTTCCGAGCGTCGCTGCTCGGTGATGTCTTCGATATGGGTGATTGCCAGCGATACGCCATCTTCTTCAGTGATCGACGCGCGAGTACGTGTCCACACGTAACCGCCGTCGTTGCGCAGGTACCGCTGTTCGAGTGTGTAGGTGTCGGAGGTGCCCAGCTCAAGCTGTGCGCGCTGCGATGCCGCTGCTGCCAGATCTTCCGGGTGGGTAAGTGTTCGAATCGCAGCGCCGAGGAGCGACTCGAGAGGCCGATCGAGCATGTCAGCCAGGGGTTGGTTTGCATCGACGATTTTGCCGTCGTCCAAGCGGACAAGTGCCAAACCTGTCGGTGCGGAATGGAAAGCCTGATGGAAACGGCGCCGCGCCTGCTCAAGCGCTGCGGTGGTCCGCTTGCCGTCGGTGACGTCACGAAGCAGCAGCACCACACCGCCAGCTGCGCGATCGCTGACGGTTTCACTGCCGTCCTGGGCCAGGTGGAGTGACGCCTCGACGAGGTGGGGCTCGCCCGACCTGTCGACCAACTCAAACACGGAAACGCTGCCGTCACGCCCGCCGTTCGCGCTGCTTACTTGGTGCCCGACGTTGAACCGCTGCCATTGGGCGGACATCGAGTCACGGTCGGCTTCGCCGATCATTTCCATGAACGCTCGACCGATCAAGTCGTCGATCGACCGACCAGTCAATGCAGCGGCTTTACCGTTCGCCGAGACAATGCGGCCGGTGTCGTCAAGGCCCATCACGGCATCGGGGAGATCGTCGAGTAGTTGACGCATCTGCGTTTGCGTCTTGGACAGTTCGTCGATCGTTGTGCGGAGTTCTCGACCAAACCGCCGAGCCTCCAGCCAAGTCACCAACACCGCAATGACCGCAAGAACACCGACGATCGACACAACGAGAACCGTGTTGGTCGACCGATCGGTTGCAGCAGCAAAAGCTGCCAGGCCGATCAGCGCGAGAGCAACGATGATGATGGGAACCAGTAACCACCAAAATCTGGTTGCACTGCGCCGTATTGGTTCTGTCTGCACGGCGCTAAAATACGCCGCTGCAGCGCCTCAATCAAGGCTATCCGTTCTGCCTCTCGCCAGAGGAGCGCCCGAATATCCGCTCTTGACCGACGGAGCATCGAACAGTCGAACGTTACGTCCGGCCAGCCCACCACTGATCAAGACGGGCGCGGACCGCATGCTCACCGATCAGACCGTCTTCGAGGCGAACTTCCATCAGGAAGTCCATGGCCTGCCCAACTTCACGGCCCGGCTGAATACCGAGATGCTCAATCACCGAGTTGCCATCCATCTCAGGACGCAGCGCAGCAAGTTCTTCGGCCTCGGCGAGCTCGTCGATACGTTCCTCGAGCTCGTCCATCCGGCGGGACAAACGCGCGGCCTTCTTGGCGTTGCGTGTGGTGCAGTCACAGCGCGTCAGGACGTTCAGTTCCTGAAGAAGCGGTCCTGCGTCGCGGACGTAACGACGGACGGCTGAGTCCGACCATCCCATCGAATAGGTGTGAAATCGGAGGTGCAAAGCCACGAGTTCTGTGATCGCCTTGACGTCGTCATTGGAGTAGCGCAGTGCGCTCAGACGCTTCTTTGTCATCCGGGCACCCACGGCATCGTGGTGATGAAACGTCGTGCCCTTGCCTTCGAGGTAACCGCGCGTCTTCGGCTTGCCAATGTCGTGGAACAGCGCAGCGAGCCGCGTGAGGCGGAAATCGAACTCAGGTCGGTTGCCAGATTCGATCGCAGGGTGCTCGCGCAACGGGCGGACATTCTCGACAACTGCCAACGAATGCGTCAGCACGTCCTTGTGACGATGAATCGGATCGTGCTCAAGCTGCATCGCGGGCAATTCAGGCAGGAACTCGTCGGCCAGACCATTCTCAATCAGGAACCACAAGCCCGCAGCCGGGTGGTCGACGACCATCAACTTGTCGAGCTCGTCGCGGATCCGCTCAGCCGACACAATCTCCAACCGAGTCGACATCGCTTTGACTGCAGCCACGAGTTCATCGGTCGGCTGCAGCTGGTAGCGCGCAATGAATCGGGCGGCGCGCAACATCCGCAGCGGGTCGTCGCTGAAGCTCACCTCGGGGCCAAGGGGCGTGCGTAATGTCTTTGTTACCAAGTCGACCGCACCGTCGAACGGGTCAACAAGCGTCGGCATGGCCGAGCCGTTACCAGCAACTGAGGTGCCGCCAACAGCTGCAGTCAGCTCCAACGCCATTGCATTGACCGTGAAGTCGCGCCTCGACAGGTCAGCTGCAATCTCGTCGGCGAACACGACATGCGGCTTGCGCGACTCGTCGGTATAGGCCTCGGCCCGGAACGTGGTGATCTCGTAGGGCCGGGTTTCGCCAGTTTCCAGATTGACCTTGTGCGCGCCGATCGTGCCGAACTTCTCGCCCTGCGTCCAAATGGCGTCGGCCCAGCCCTGCAAGCAGGCCTTAATTTCTGGCGGGCGCGCATCGGTCGTCAAATCGAGATCAAAATCAGTCCGGCCGCTGTCAACCAACAAATCGCGTACGGTGCCGCCGACCAGGTACAGACGGTGACCAGCCGCGTGAAAACGCTCAGCAAGCGGTGACAGCTCGCGCAAGATGGGTTCGAATCGTTCGGGCACCACGGCTGATCACGATATGGGATGACCGCTCGCTTCGATCAACTACCGCCAATCTCACCGGGTGATTTGAGCTTGATCGACCGGGTAGGTGCACCGTCTGAGCACACATCGGGCAAGTAACCTTGACCTGATGACGACGGTGACAGCGGGAGACACGGTGCGCGGGCGTCTCGGCGCCTGGCCGTATGAGCCCGACGTCGCTCATCTGGTACTCCTCGACCACCATATGGTGCCGACCCGCACCAACATCGAGGCCTGGATCACCGAGGCGCGCCAAACACCCGAACCGATGCGGGCCGTGCGGACTGGCGCGATGTTTCCAGAGGCCGCTGCTGTCTTCGCTGACGTTGGCTTCACAACGATTGATGCGCTGGCCCTACTCGACCTTCGTCTGCTGAAGCGCAGCGACCGCGGTCGTCCAGGCCACCGGCGAAATGCTCGTGCAACCAGCCGGCGGATGCGCTCGAACGACCTTCCTGCCGTGGCCGAACTCGACCGATCCGCATTTGGTAATCCGTGGGGCAACGACGTCCGTTCGCTCCTCGACATTACTCTGGCGACCCCACGGCATCGAGCGCGCGTCATCGAGAGCCCCGACGGCCTCGAAGCTGTCGCGATCAGCGGTCAATCCGGCAGCTACGGGTACCTGCAGCGCCTCGCAGTCCACCCCGAAACACGTCGACGCGGCCATGCCCGACACCTCGTCGGTGACGCGCTGCATTGGATGGAACGGCGGGGCGCCTCAACTGCGCTGGTAAACACGGGAGTCGACAACCACGCTGCGCTCGACCTGTACCGCTCGCTCGGATTTACCCGGCGAGCGGAAACACTGCAAATTCTCGAACACGTTCTCGCTTAATGGGCCATCGACACACACCAGGAGGCCTCCTCGTTGCAGCATCCATTCTGTTTGCGAGCGCCGCGATCACTGCGGGGGTGGTCAGCGGAGCTTCCACGCAGGTCCAACAGTTCAACCGACAGCGCGCCGGCCTCCAAGTTGAACTCATCGAACAAGATTTCACGTTCCGTCCCGGCGCATCAATTCGCTTCGTCTATCGGATCACTGGCGACCTCGACGCTGGTGGCATCGAACCACCGACCACCACCACCACCACCACGACGACGACCACCACCACCGGGCCAACGATTGATCCGGCGGCACCGCCCACCGACGCAGCTGCGCCATTCGGCACCGTCGAGCCAGCCATCACTCCGCAACCGACTACGACCACCACCACCACAGTCCCACCCGTCCCCTCGCTGACGGTCGACGTCGCTAACTTCGAGGCAATCACCAGCACAAGGAGCGACGCCTTCGATCGAATTCTCGGCCAAACCGCACAGCCAGGAGCGTTCCGCAACAACATCGACGGCGTCCGATTCGCCGACGCTCGAAACTACATCGAGTTCGTCACGCCCACGGAGGCAATTCTTACCCTCGACATACCGACCGACACCGGCGGCGACGAAGTGCTGAGCGGGCCAGACAGCCTGGAATTCCCGTCCCCTGGCTTCACACCTATACGAATACAACTCCTCATCGACAACAACCTCGTCGCCACCCATGGGACAGTGATCGAACGGCAACCCGGCAGCGACGAGACCCAACGTCCAGCCGAACCCGTCACGCTGGGGTTGATCGCTGACGTTGGCCGGTCGAACGGGTCACTGACCGACGAACAAACCACGCAAGACGAATTCGTCACCCTCGTCAGCGCCGCGACGCAGCTCACTCCTCCCATCCTTGCTGCCGTGCCACCCGGTGCTGTGTCCAAACTGGCCGATCCTGCAGCAGCAGCGGCAGCGTTCGAGAACGACAAAATCGCCGCCCGGACCGACATTGACCTCGACGTGTCGTCAGCTGTCGCAGCAGGCGTCCCCGATGTTTTCGCTCGCTCTCTCAACGCCGGCGAAGACAGCGTCACCGACGTCTTGCGGCAAACACCGACGCGCATCGTCTGGATCACGTCGACAGCGATCAGCCTTGGCGGTGCGCAGCTGCTACGCGATCTCGGAGTCCGGTACGTGGTGATGACTCCTGAGCTCTACGCCGCGACCATTTCCAAAGATGTTCCCGCTACCGACCGGCTCGTCGAACTACCGCTGACGGACGGTGGCAACATGCCGGTGCTGCTGGTCGACCCACTCGGTGCATCGATGACCACATCCACTGCCGACGACGTACTCGCTCAGCAAACCGACGTCGAATGGGCCGTACGGATGGCAGCTGAATTGATTCTCGATCATCGAGAAAACGGCCGTACCGTCCGCCGGACACGGCTCCTCGCCGGGCCCGACCTTGCCGCGCTCGATCCGCGGCTCATCAACGCACTCGCTGACATCGCCGAGCAGACACCAGACCTCCGCTTTGCTGCGCCGTCGACGCTGATCGGCTCAACTGACGTGCAACGACTCCGGTTGAGCGACACAACGTTCCCGGACGTTGCAGGACCCGATCTGACTGTGCGCCTCGAGCGCATCAACGATGCCAAGCTGTCACTCGCCAGCGTCGGATCGATGCTGGCAGCCGACGGTGGACGGACCGCAGACTGGGTCGGGGCACTCGATGACCTCGTGGCGACATCGATCGACGACAGCGCTGCCAATACCCAGATCGATGCTGTGCTCGACGAGGCCAACCGTATTCGTACCGCAGTCATCCTCCCTGATCCGTTCACCTTCACGCTGACCGGCAAGACCGACAAGATCACTATTCGGCTCAGAAACACCAGCAACGAGTCCCTCACCGTCATCTTGCAGATGTCATCATCGAAGCTCACCTTCCCGGACAATGACCAGTTGATCACCCTTCGTCCGAACGACAGCACCGACATCCGGGTGCCAGTGAGTGCCCGCTCGAATGGAACCTCGGCCGTCAACGTTGCCTTGCTGACGCCGCTCGGCGATCCACTCGGCGAACCAGTGGTGTTGACATCACGCGTGAACGCACTCACCGGCCTCGGCCAGGTACTCACCGGGGCATTTATCGTGCTGCTGGGCACCTGGTGGTTCGCGAACTGGCACAAGCGACGCACTACTGATCAGGCTGCTCGCGACGACGCCAGCGCCGAGGCCACTAACCTTTGGTCCTTGTGAGCACGTCAACAAACATCGTTCGTATTGTCACCGACAGCTCGTGTGATCTGCCCCAGGAGATTGCCGACGAACTCGGCATCGTGATCGTGCCGCTCAGCATCCGCTTCGGCGACGAAGAATTGATCGACCGCGAACAGCTCACGGTCGCCGAGTTCTGGAGCCGGTGCGCCAGGTCAAACACGCTGCCCGAAACCGCGGCACCTGCACCCGGCCAGTTCGAAACCGTCTACCGACGGCTGAGTAACGAGGGTGCGAATGGCGTGGTCGTTGTTTCACTGTCGGGTGCTCTCTCGGCCACCATGCAGAGCGCCGAACTCGCAGCACGTTCCATCGCCAGCGACGATTCGACCGACTTCGACGTCCGCGTCGTCGACAGCCGTACCGTCACCCTCGGCCTTGGCACCATCGCTCTTGCATGTGCACGCGCCGGACGCGACGGCGGATCGATCGATGAAGTCGAAACACTCGCCACCGACCTCGCCCAACGCACCCGTGTGTTTGCCGCACTCGACACGCTCGAGAACTTGAAGAAGGGCGGCCGCGTCGGCAATGCCAAGGCGATGCTCGCCACGGCCCTGTCGATCAAGCCAATCATCGAAATCGCAGATGGCGTCGTCGAAGAAGCCGGCAAGCAGCGCACCCGTTCGAAGGCTCTCAAGTACCTTGTCGACAAGGTGAAGAGCTTTGATGGCAGGATCGAGAACCTCGCGGTACTTCACGCCGACTGCAGCGATGTCGACATGTTCGTCGAGATGCTCACTCCGCACTACGACGGCGACATCGTCATCGGCGAAATCGGCCCGGTGATCGGCACCCACGGAGGTCAGGGCACGATTGGCGTGGCGTTCCACGAACTCTAGATTTCGGCTGGGCTCCGACCCTCGGGTCCTATGTCCCGTGTTTGATCTGGCTGCGAAGCCACGCTTTTTATTGCCGATTCCACTGGTTCAGGCTGAATCAGACGTTCGCCAACCTCGTTGATTTTATGTAGGCGATTGCAGCGTCGGTGCTCATAATCGCTCGCACAAAACCAGGATTCCACCGACCCACTCACACGCCCGAGCACGGGGCACTGCGGGACCCGCGTGGCCAGTCAGCACAACCCTCACCCAGCCTCCTGTGCGGCCATACCACCCCGAACAACACGGCCGCAACCGATGCAATGCCCCAAGATCAAACCGCCAACCAGTAAAGTCTGCAATCGATCATGTCCGACCTGTCTTCAACGCTGATCGCCGAGCGTTACGAACTCATCCGCCGCCTTGCCCAGGGCGGAATGGCCGAAGTCTGGCTTGCCGTGGACCTCACGCTGGACCGGAAGGTGGCCGTCAAGTGGCTCAAGCCTGCACTGGCTTCTGACGAGGTCGTTGCGGAACGCTTCCGGCGCGAGGCAATCGCTGCCGCAAGCCTCAACCACCCAAATATCGTCGCCGTCCACGACGTGTTCGAGCACGAGGGGCGCCAAGCGGTCGTGATGCAGCTCGTCGACGGCAAAAGCCTGCGCCAGCTACTCGATACACAGAAGCGCCTCTCCCCCGAACTCACCGGCCACATCGGCGCCTGCACAGCAGCAGCGCTCCAGCACGCTCACGAGAACAATTTCGTCCATCGTGACGTGAAACCCGGAAATATCATGATCACGCCTGACGGTCGGGTCCTCCTCACCGACTTCGGTATCGCCAAGGCCCTCCAGGGCGGCGACGATTTGACGAGCGAAAACATCATGATGGGCACGGCGAAGTACCTGTCGCCCGAACAGGTCCGTGGCAAAAAGCTTGACGGGCGCGCCGATCTGTACTCGCTTGGCCTCGTCTTGTACGAATGCCTGGCCGGTCGCGTGCCGTTCCTCGGCGAAAGCGACGCCGATACTGCGCTGGCCCGACTCCAGCGCGACCCCACCGACCTCTCACGCCTGCGTGCCACGCTGCCAACAAGTTTGGTGACAATCATCCACCAGCTACTTGCACGCAACCCAATGCACCGTCCAGCAACCGGCGCCGAACTGGTAGCTGCGCTCGAGCAGGCGGCAGCTGAAGGCCCACCCAAGTTCGACGACACCCCACACGAACGCTCCACGATCGCGCCATTTTCTGCGGGTCGACTCCGTCGTGCGCCTTCGGATCTTGATGGACGAGCCGACGACCGTCGTCGCGCCACTCGTGGTGACTCGTCCCCGGAGGGGACCCCGCGCGAGCGTCGCGATCCGATGCCACATAACGCACCGGTTCAGGACCACCCGACCGACGCGCACCAGGCCTCCACGAACCCCCTACCCGAGCGTCGACGCATCCCCGGTGAGCCCGAACGGATCACGGGTGCGGTGCCGATTCAGCAAGTCCCGCGCGGATCACGTCAGCGGGACAACACCCCGCACGCAGGGGCAAAACTCCGTGGCAAGCCGGTCAAAGGCATGTCGCAGGGGTGGAAGCCGTCGGTCACCGTGATCGGCGGATTACTTCTGCTGGGCGCGATCGTCGCCCTTGCACTCGTGATGAGCGCACAGTTTGGAAGTGACGACGACGAGTCAAATCCAATCACGAGCGTGCTGCCTGGCGACTCAGTTGTCGCTGGGGATGTCGGCACGACAAGTGCCGACAGTGGGCCCGCAGTGAACGTTGCAGACACAGCGCCCGGCGGCGATCCTGTCGCCGCCGTACCCACCGCTCCGGCGTCAATTGCAGCCGTCACAACATTCGACCCCGACGGCGACCGCGAAGAAAACGACGGCGAAGCGATGCTTGCCATCCGCGATGGCGATGCAAGCACCGGCTGGCGCACAGTGTGCTACGGCGGTGAGTACATGGGCGGCAAGGTTGGTGTCGGCCTCGTTGTCACGCTTGATCAGCCCGCGCAGCAAGCACTGACGGTCGACGTGGTCAACGGCCCGTACATCGTCGATTTCTACACCTCGGCAGCCGAGGCCGCCCCGGCCGAACTCGACGGCTGGGGTGGCCGACTCGGTGCGCAGCGTTTCGCGACCGCAGGCGAAGTGCTGCAGACCGAGATTCCAGCTGCTCCGGTGCGCCACGTGCTGATTCTGTTGAAGCAGCTCGGTGCCGACACATCGTGCAGTGACAACAACCCGTTCCGCGGTCGGCTGGGCGAGATCGCTTTGGTCGGGTAGTCCGATGATTGAGACATCGCGCTGATGGCTCCACTCTCCGATGATGAGCTCGTGGCCGAGGCACAGAATGGCAGTCGCAACGCACTCGACCAACTTCTGCGCCGCCACTACGACCGCATCTACGCGGTGTGCCGCCGTGTGACAGGGGGAACCAGCGACGCCGACGACGCCTGCCAGGAGGCACTCATCAAAATCACTCGGAATCTGCCGCGCTTCGATGGGCGAGCAGCGTTCAGCACTTGGGCATATCGGATTGCCACCAATGCCTCACTCGACGAGCTTCGCAAGCGCAAGCGCCGGCCCAGCTTACATTCAATCAATCCCCACAACGCCGATTCTGAACCAGACGTGGTCGATCCAGTGGCCACCAAGCGCATTGACGCAGTCGACGACCGGCTCGCCATCGACGAGGCACTCGGTGAACTGAACAACGACTTCAAAGCTGCAGTCGTGCTTCGCGACGTGGCCGACCTCGACTACGACGAGATCGCAGACGTTCTCGAGATTCCAATTGGCACGGTCAAATCACGAATCGCCCGGGGACGTGCCGCACTCGCCGAATCACTCCGTCTTGACGGCCTGCTCAAGGACCCGCTCACTCGCCCCGCCAGCGAGCATGACGACGTGCTGGATGTCACGGATCCCGTCACCGAAGAAATCCGCATCATCGGGAACCAGGCCGACGATCAGGAACGTCCAACAGACGCGACATGAACAACGACCTGACTTTTCTAGCAAGCGCGTATCTCGACGGCGACACCACGCCAGCCGAACGTGCCCAGGTCGACGGCGATCCCACAGCGCTGGCTGAAGTGGAACGGCTCCGTCAGGTTCGGGCAATTCTCAGCCACACAGACAGTGCCGCGATCTCGACACGCGAACGACACCTGGCTGGCGCGTTCGAGGTGTGGGACCGAATGCCGACGAGTGAATTCGGCAGCGACGCCACACCGGCCGAAAATCGGTCGGCAGCTGCAGCCGGGCAGGCATCCATCACGTCACCGACCTCACTCGGTGATGCGCGTCAACGACGCGGTGATCGTCGTCTCTTGAAGCTTG
>JBLIMF010000019.1:0-24074 GCA_047638615.1 Gammaproteobacteria bacterium | reverse complement strand
TCAGCGAATTCAACGAAGGTCTGAGGAGCCTTGATGCGGTACTCGAGCATTGGCGGCAGGAACGCAGCGACGTCAATCCTGCGGTCAGCGGAGCGCTGTTGGCAATGACTTGCGGGGTTTCTGGCGATTGATACGCCGGCGCCGAGTCAATCACGAGCGAACGCAACCCGGCTGCATCGACTGGACCGTTGGCCAAGGCAAGCGAACGCCACATCGGCAGGTTGCACCGTCGTCGGATTGGAATCGGAGCAAACCGGGTTGGCGTGGTGGACGGCTGCGGTTCTGGATCGACGACGGCTTCCGATGCCAGGCCAGATGGTGGTTCAACCGCAACCACAAATGCGTCCGATGCTGGATCGTTGGGGGACGGACCAGCGTTAACCACCGATTCCCATCAAAACGCGGAATTTCCAACGTGGCTGACGGTCCGAGCTCATATCTATTGTTTCGGCAGGCGAGTGCGCGCACCTGAGGCCCCCTCTCACACTTCCCGCCCTTCTCCTGGCCCGCTCCTGCCCGCTCCTGCCCCGTCCCCGACCCTCCTGGCCCGTCCTTTGCCCCTCCTTTGCCCGCCGCCGAGTCTGCGTCCTCCTGCGATTGGGAACGGCACCGTGGAAAGACGTCAGTCGTCGGCGGTCGCTGCGGCTTTTGCCTGAAGTTCGTCGACGATTGAACTGTCGGCGAGTGTGGTGGTGTCACCGATGTTGCGGCCTTCGGCAACATCACGGAGCAGCCTGCGCATGATCTTGCCCGAACGGGTCTTGGGCAGATCAGGGGTGATGTACACCTGTTTGGGCTTCGCGATCGCCCCGATCTCGCTGGCGACGTGGTTCCGAAGCTCCTGCTCGTCGACATCCTCGCCCTGCCGTAGGATCACGTACGCAACGACCGCCTGACCCGTTGTGGTATCGGCCGCGCCGACCACTGCAGCCTCGGCCACTGCCGGGTGCGACACAAGCGCCGACTCGACCTCGGTGGTCGAGATGCGGTGCCCCGACACGTTCATCACGTCGTCGACACGTCCGAGGAGCCAGAGGTATCCGTCATCGTCGAGCTTGGCGCCATCGCCAGCGAAGTAGCGACCTTTGAAGCGTGACCAGTACGTCTCCTGATAACGCTCAGCATCGCCCCAGATACCACGGAGCATGCCGGGCCACGGACGCGTGAGCGTCAGATATCCGCCGCCAACGGAAACCACGTTGGCCTCGTCGTCGACAAGTTCAGCCGACACGCCCGGCAGCGGAAACGTTGCGGAGCCCGGCTTAGTGGTGGTCGCTCCGGGGAGCGGGCTGATCATGATGCCGCCGGTTTCGGTCTGCCACCAGGTGTCGACGATCGGGCAGTGTCCGCCGCCGATTGTGTCGCGGTACCACATCCATGCTTCGGGGTTGATTGGCTCACCAACCGTTCCGAGCAGCCGCAAAGACGACAGATCGTGCTTCGCCGGCTCCTGGTCGCCCCACTTCATGAAGGTTCGGATTGCCGTGGGTGCGGTGTAGAAAATGGTCACGCCATACTTTTCGATGATCTCCCAGAAACGGTCATTTCCCGGGTGGTTGGGAACGCCTTCGTACATCACCTGGGTGCACCCGTTCGACAGCGGCCCGTACACGATGTAACTGTGCCCAGTGATCCAGCCGACGTCGGCCGTGCACCAGAACACGTCGGCCTCGGGCTTCAGGTCGAACACATACTTGTGCGTGTAGGTGACCTGGGTGAGGTAACCGCCAGTGGTGTGCATGATGCCCTTGGGCTTGCCAGTCGTGCCCGAGGTGTAGAGGAGAAAAAGCAAGTGTTCGGCTTCCATCGGTGCAGCCGGGCAGTCGGTGGAGACTCCCTCGAGCAGGTCGTGATACCAGTGGTCACGGCCCTCGATCATGTCGACATCGTTGCCACCGCGCTTGACCACAACGACGTGCTCGATTGTCGGCGTCGACTCGCATGCTTCGTCGGCGGCTGGCTTGAGCGGCAAGACCTCACCGCGCCGGTAACCGCCGTCGGCGGTGATCAGCACCTTGGCTTGAGCATCGTTGATGCGGTCGCTGAGTGATTGGCTCGAGAACCCACCGAAGACCACGCTATGTACCGCGCCGATGCGGGCACACGCGAGCATCGCAACCGCTGCCTCTGGGATCATGGGGAGGTAGATGTTGACCCGGTCGCCCTTTTGGACGCCGAGGTCCTTCAGCACGTTGGAGAACTGACTGACTTCGTCGAGGAGGTCCTGATACGTGATGGTCCGCGTGTCGCCGGGCTCGCCCTCCCAGTGAATGGCAACCCTGCCACCGTGGCCGGCGTTGACGTGGCGATCGAGGCAGTTGTGCGCCACGTTGAGCGTGCCACCCTCAAACCACTTGGCGTTTGGCAGCTGCCAGTCGAGCACGGTGTCCCACGGCTCGAACCACTCAACGAGGTCGCTGGCTTGGCGGGCCCAGAACGCTTCGTCATCCGCATTGGCTTCGTCGTAGAGCTCCGTTCCGGCGACCAACGTGTCAACCTTGAAGGCATCGGAAGGTGGAAACGTCCGATTCTCCGAAGCCAGGGCGTCGATGGTGTCGTGCTGCTCGTCACTCATTTAGTTGACTGTAGATCAGACGGGTCGAGGGCCAGAATCCCAACGAGCTGTAAGCAACACAGGCGCCTTGGTTGGCGAAATCGACAGTGTCGCAGCCACCGCTGGCGTCATGGGTTGGCCGACCACTGGCGTTGGCGAGAAAATGACATTGTCGGTGCCGTTGCCGTCACTGGTTCGGACGCGGAAGTCTTGGTCGATGCTGGCGTCACCGATGTTATAGATCGCAACGCCGGGTGTTGTTGACCGCCACCTGAACAACGTGAATCACATCCACTACAAACGTCGTGACGAATCCGACCTCGACCGCATCAGGATCCGATGCGAACACCTGAGACGAACCAGCGGCGAGCGGGTCAATGCTGTTGCTCGAGCCCGAGCCGACGCCTGGAGGGGCACCCGAGATGGCATTGGGTCGTCGCTGCCGGGTGTTCGACGTCAGCGGATGGGGTCGTTTCAGCCACTGTCGTGTCCCAGCTCTGCGAAGCTTTCCAGAACGGAGTCGACAGGAACGCGGACCTCGGGAGCAGCGATAGTCAAGGTCGGCGCATCAGGAGTGGTCGTCTGTACGGAATCATCGACAACGTCGTTGCGGGCGAGGCCGAAGATGACCCCGGCGAGCGCGTAAACTGTAACGGCGAAACCGAGCTCAGGGCCGCCGGTCTTCCCACCCGACGGGCCCTCCAGGGGACTCGACAAAGGGGGTCCCGACCGGCCCGTATCCACCTGGAACTCACGGGAGGTCGGCGGACATGCCCGGTGAGTGCCGTAGAGCCGGCTGATTACCAGACAGACCGTGGCCTGGCAGCCCTGGTGAACGGTCCGTCAGCCCGGCAAGACGAGAACCTGTCGTTGGTCGAGGCGAGGCTGGCTGAGGCCAGTCAGGCTTGCCATTCGGCAACGAGAAACGATCCGAGGCCTGCCGGGTCCAGGAGTGCCTCCGATTCGCTCACTCGGCTGCGCATCTTCATTGCCTCGAGCCCAGGCCGCGCCGCCTGCTCCTCCCAGATTCGTTTGCCCTCGTCGACCAAGTCGTCAATGCCCCACAGCTGTAGAAACTGCGCTTGCGAGCGGAGCGCATCGGGTTCTGGTAACTGATCGAATGGAATGTCGGTGGTGATGTCCTGGCTGCCCGGCCTGCTGAGATAGTGCTCCCCACGCTCGTTGCCGCGGTAGGTCCGCAACCAGTCGCGCCATGGCCGCTGAGCAAGCTCAGCGGTCAGCGGAACGCCGTAGTCAATGGCAAGCACTGTGCCACGACGAACAAGTTGCTGCGCAGAGTCGACCCATTCGCGCGCTTGCTCAATCAACGGCACACGGGCGCCCAGTGTCGCATTCCGGAGGAGTTGAGCGGGTGGGGGGTCAAATGGGGCAGAGAGCGTCTCAGTCGGACGACCATCAGCATCACGGCCGACGTAGGCCTCGCGCCATCCGTTATCGAAGACGGCGAGACGGAACGGAAGATTATCAAGGAGCTCATTCGCGATCACGACACCGTCAAATGGTGCGGTCGGCATCGCCGCTGTCGATTCGATGTTTTCAGGGTGCCGGTCGCGCTGGCCGGCAGAGAGCTCAACGGCGATGAACCGCATGGCGTCGAAACAGCGTGGCTTCGCCGCTGCAATGGAACGGGCCAGGGTGCCAGGACCGGCACCCACGTCGACCACCGTGAACTCGGACGGCTCACCAATGCGCTTCCAGATCGCATCAAGGTAATTGGCGACGACCGCGCCGAAGAGCGGGCCCACTTCGGGCGACGTCAGAAAATCGCCCCGCCGACCGGCATGACCGCCGTTCGGCTTGGTATAGAAACCGGCCTCGCCATACAGAGCGTCTCGCATGAACTCGTCAAAGGGCACCACGTGGCCAAGTCTTCCCGGAATCTGCTCAGGAACGTCCCCGAAATATCGAATCCGCCGAGATTCTCAAACCGCTGGCAGGCCAGCGTCTCCGTGCGGCAAGCTGTCGGGGTGAGATTCTTTCGAACAGTCGGACTCTGGTCGGCCACCCTCGCGCTGTTGGCTGCCTGCGGACCCGACGCGGCAAGGGATGCAGCGGTTCCCGGTGCACCAGCGGGAGGCACCACTCGTTTGTCGGTTTCGACCGTTGCCGTCCTCACGACAACGGCTACATCGACGACTGCGGTCGCCACAGCGTCGACGTTGGCAACGACGCCCTCAACCTTGGCCATCATCGAGACCACCGTTCCAGCAACAACGGTGGCCGAGCCGACAACAGCGGTCGCACCCGACACGACGGTTCCTCCGACGACTCAGCTGGTGCCGACCACAATCGAACTGGTGTACACCGCTGAAGCTACCGAGGGCGCTTTGAAGTTTGGTGACCAAGGCCCACGTACGCAGCAGTTGCAGGCCGCCTTGATCACGCTTGGCCACCTGCCGACCGGTGCCGATGACGGGCTGTTTGGCCCGGGCACCGCCGGCGGCGTGCGCCGATTCCAAGAAGTCAGCGAGCTGGTTGTCGACGGCGTCGCTGGCCCGGTGACACTCGCTGGCGTAGCACGCGCCAGCGCAGCGCTCAACGCCGGCGCCTGACTCAACACAGAGTTCTGCGTGACCACAAGTGGCTCACGACCCCGCAATTGCTGACCTAAAAAGCGGTGGGCGGCACGGGCAACGTGGCCAACGGATCAGCCGTCAGCGTCGGCTTCGATGACCAATTCGGTCGTGCCCGTGAGGTCTTCGAGGTCGCCAAAGTTCGCGACTGATTGCGGGTACACACCAACGACAAGTGTGCCGACGACGGTGAGGCCGAGAGCTGCCTTGATCGGACTGGGCGTGTTGATCGGGCTCGTGTCGCCGTCAGGAGCTTCGTCCATCCAGACGGTACGGAGCACCTTCATGTAGTACGCAGCCGAGATAACGGTGTTGACCGCAGCGATCGAAGCCAAGATGTACGCCCAGCTGTTTTGAGCATCGAGCACGGCCCTGAATGCGTTGAACTTGGCAAACCAGCCACCCAGCGGCGGGATGCCGGCGAGTGAGGCGAAGAACAGCGTGACGAGCACAGCCATGCCAGGTGCATAACCAAAGAGGCCCCCGAAGCTGGATATCTCACCGCTGCGAGTCTTGCGGCTCACCGCGATCACAGTGGCAAATGCGCCGAGGTTCATGAAGCCGTAAACGAGCAGGTAGACGACCACCGCGTTCAAGGCGGAGCCCGACGCGCTGGCCTCACCGGCGAACGCCAACGGCATCAAGATAAAACCGCCCTGGCTGACCGAGGAGTACGCCAGCATTCGAACGATGTTGGTCTGGCGAAGTGCGAGCACGTTGCCGACTGTCATGGTGAGTGCAGCAAGCACCCAGATGAACGGCTGGTAGACGTCCTTTGCGTTCGGGAAGGCCAAGTAGATGATCGTCACGAGTGCCACGAAGCCGGCGGCCTTCGCAGCGACCGACAGGAATGCAGTGACCGGAGTCGGTGCGCCTTCATACGTGTCAGGTGCCCAAGTGTGAAACGGCACCGCTGAGATCTTGAAGGCAAAGCCGCAAATGATGAACACGACCCCAACGACTTCGATGCCACTCAGGTTGCCGTCGACCAGCGTGGCACCGATCTCGGTGAGCAACGTCGAGTTGGTTGCGCCGAACAGCAAGCTCATCCCGTACAACATGATCGCCGAGGCAAACACGCCGAGCAGGTAATACTTCATGCCCGCCTCGTTCGACTTGGGACTGCGCTTGTTCCACGCAGCCAGCATGTAGGCCGGAATCGACAGCAGTTCGAGTGCCACGAAGATCGAAACAAGGTCACGCGATGAGGTCATCATCACCATGCCAAGCACCGAGCACAGCATCAAGACATAGAACTCGCCCTGGTAATAGCTGCCCTCTTCGAGTTCGGTTTGACTCATCAGGATCACCACATAGGCGACCAGCAAGAAGAACCCCTTGAGGACCAGTGCGTATTCGTCGATCACATAGCGCCCCCCGAACATCGACCGAGAATCGTCGCCGATCACGAACAACGTGACGACCGGGACGAGCGCCCCGAGCATGACAAAGCCTGAAAGCGTGGCGAGCATCCATTTCTTGGAGTCGGCGAGACTGAGATCGAGAAGCAAGATGATGTTGATGCCGAGCACGAGCACGAGCTCGGGCGCGAAGGCATGCCAATCAATCGTTGGCGCAACCCAGTCGGTTGCTTGGGCGAGCAGGGAAGCGAGCATCAACCCAGTGACTTCCCGAGGGTTTCAACCATCTGCGTGACCGCAGGGTCCATCACCTTGAACATCAGCTGCGGGTACACACCGAAGACGACGATGGCGATGAGGAACGGCGTCCACGCCATCCACTCGGTGGGCCGGACGTCTTCGATGTCAGAATCGTGGTCGTCGTCAGCGTGCTCTCCGGCTCCGGCGCTCAGGCTGTGGGCTCCGCCACCGGAGAACTCCGACTTCGGCTCGCCGAACGCGGTGCGCTGGTAGAGCCAGAGGAGGTAGGCCGCGGCAAGCACGGTGCCGATAGCGGCAATAACCATGCAGACCCGGAAGAGCACTTCGTTCAGACCGAAGCCCGGCTGGTACGCCGAAAGGATGGCGGGGAACTCGCCCCAGAAGCCGGCGAGGCCGGGCAAGCCGAGGGAGGCCATCGATGCGAAGCCGAGGATCCAACCCATCTTCGGCATTTGGATCAGCATGCCTCCGAGACGGCTGATCTCGAGCGTGTGGAAACGGTGTTTGACCGAACCGGCAACGAAGAAGAGCATGCCGGTGATCAAACCGTGAGCGACCATGCCGAAGAGAGCTGCGTTGATGCCAAACTCGGTGAGCGTCGAGATGCCGAGCATCACATAACCCATGTGAGCAACCGAAGAGAACGCGATCAGGCGCTTCATATCGGTCTGTGCCAGGCAACCGAGCGCGCCGTAGATAATGCCGATGACCGCGAGGATCGCGATGGCCGGAGCCCACGCCTTCGCGCCTTCGGGCAGCATGGGGATGGCGATGCGGACGAAGCCGTACGTCCCGAGCTTCAGCAGAATCGCAGCCAGGATGACTGAGCCCTGCGTGGGTGCCTGCGTGTGAGCGTCGGGCAGCCAGGTGTGGAACGGGAACATCGGAACCTTGACAGCGAACCCAAGGAACATGCCGGCAAAGATCCAGATTTGGACGTCCCGGTCGACGCCAGCCCCCATTTCGATGAGGTACGCGAACCCGAAGCTCTCGCCACCGGTTTGGAAGAAGAGTGCGAGGAACGCGACGAGCATAAATGCTGATCCGAACATCGTGTACAGGAAGAACTTCAGCGAGGCGTACTGACGATCTTCGCCGCCCCAAACACCGATCATGAAGTACATCGGCAGGAGGACAATTTCGAAGAAGACGAAGAACAGGATGAGGTCCTGGCTGATGAACGTGCCAGCCATGCCGGTTTGCAGCACGAGCATCAAGATGTAGAACGCCTTGGGGTTGCCAGCGGCAGGCATGTTGTCCCAGGTGTAGATCATCACGAGGAACGTGACGCACATCGACAGGAAGTACAGCGGCAGACTGATGCCGTCGAGGCCAATCGTGTAACCGGAGCGAATCACTTCGATCCACTCGGCATCGACAGCGAACTGCAGTTTCTCACTCTGCGAATAGTCGAACTGGGTGAGCGTGTAGATACCCACGAGCAACGTTGCGCCCGCAGTGGCGATGCCGACGCTCTTGACTCCGGACTCGTCGTCCTTGGGCCAGAGCATCATCACCAGCACACCGACGAGTGGCAGGAAGGTGCCGAGCGTCAGCAAGAAGTTTTGATCGGTCAGTGTTTCCATGATTCTGTTTCTCTCAGCTCACGTTGAGGATGACGAGGACGATGGCGCCAACAGCGGCGGCACCAAAGAGGAGCGATGCGTAGTGGTTCACGCGCCCCGACTGGATGGGCTGGAGGCCGTGACCGGTCTCCGAAGCAATGGTGCCCGATGCGTTCACTGCACCGTCGACGAGCTTTTGGTCGATGTTGTTGTAGACAAATTCACCGGCACGCTTGCCGCCGGCGCCCACGCCGTCGACTGCTGCGTCGATCACGTTCTGGTTGAACCAGTACGTGGCTTTAGCGAGCGGCCGAGACACGAAGTACACGAAGACGTTCTGGTACAGCACATCGAGGTAGTACTTGTTCTTGAGGAACAGGTACCCGCCGCGGGCGATGCGAGAGCGCTCGGTCAGGCCGACCAACTTCGGATGCTTGTTCTTGTAGAAGGCGATGCAGAACAAAATCGCGGCGGCGTAGCCAACGGCAACGAAACCGAGTGACAGCAAAATCTTGCCGAGCGTCGGCACGGCATGCGACACAGCCGGGAAGTAACAGATCGTGCCGACTTCCGGAGTCGATCGACCGCAGCCTTCTTTCTTGTCACCAGCAGCAGGCACGAAGCCGGCTGTCTCGTTCGGCACGAAGCCGGCTGTCTCGTTCGGCACGA
This sequence comes from Gammaproteobacteria bacterium, assembly GCA_047638615.1. GTDB lineage: Bacteria > Actinomycetota > Acidimicrobiia > Acidimicrobiales > Ilumatobacteraceae > Ilumatobacter_A. The sequence goes on along the minus strand of JBLIMF010000019.1, from coordinate 15,070 downwards.
AGCCGGCTGTCTCGTTCGGCACGAAGCCGGCTGTCTCGTTCGGCACGAAGCCGGGCTCAAGGAGCTGTAGCGATTCGCCTGCATGGCCGGCCGCAATGTCGAGCGACACAGCTTCGGCCCGAGGCTCGACATACTTCTTGATGAGCTCGACGCCTTCACCGAGGTTGAGGCCCAGGGCGCCACCTGCGAGCGGCGTCGGGTTGGCGAAGCCCGAGGTGAGTGCCAAGACGGCGAGAATGACAATCGGAACAAGGATCAGCTTGCCGGATTCGTGGGGCCCGTGGTCGTCATGGTCGTCATGGCCGTCATGGTCGTCATGGTCGTCATGGTCGTCATGGTCGTCATGGTCGTCATGGCCGCCGCCGGTTGCAGCAGCTGCGCCAAGCGACTTCGGCGGTGCACCTGCGGTGACGAGTTCGCGATCGATCGTGGCCGCAGTCACGACGGTTTCGCGATGCTCGGTGGCATAGCCGTGATCGTCATCGTGATGGATGCCTGCAGCGGCGCCACGTGGGTCACCAAAGAATGTGAGGTACGTCGCACGGGTCATGTACATCGCCGTGAGCGCTGCACCAAACAGGCCGACCCAAAACAGGTACGTGTATCCAGCGTCGCCGACGTTGTCGATGATCTCGTCCTTCGACCAGAAACCGGCGAACGGGATGACACCGGTCAGGGCGAGCGTCGAGACGCACCAGGCACCGAACGTGACCGGCATGAACTTGCGCAGACCGCCCATGTCCTTCTTCATGTCGAAGGAGTGGTGCGAGCCCGAGTGGCTGATCGAGCCAGCGGCGAGGAACAGGCAGCACTTGAAGAATGCGTGGGTGAACACGTGGAAGACAGCCGGCAGCCAGGCACCCGTCCCAAGGCCGAGCATCATGTAGCCGAGCTGACTCACCGTCGAGTAGGCGAGCACCTTCTTGATGTCGTCCTGAACGAAAGCGAGCAGTGCCGCGATGATGATCGTGATGCCGCCGATGATGGCAATGAAGCTCAAGCCGCCATTGGCGATGTTGAAACCTTCCCAGAACACCGGGTAGATACGAGCCACCAGGAAGACTCCGGCGACGACCATGGTCGACGAGTGAAGCAGCGACGAGACCGGGGTGGGGCCGGCCATGGCGTCGGGCAGCCATGTGTGGAACGGAAACTGACCGGATTTGCCGATGGCCGCAATGAACAACGTCACCGACGCCATCAAGAGCGTCCAGCTTGACCCGTCGCCTGAGAGCGCCCACGCCTGGATGGCTCGAATATCGAAGCCGTTCGAGCCGAGGTTGTCGACAGCCCACTGGTTGGAGCCGAAGAAGAGGATGGCGACACCGATCAGGAGCCCGACATCGCCGACACGCACGGTGAAGAACGCCTTGAGTGCCGAGTGGCTGTTGTAGGCGTCCTCCCACCAGTGCCCGATCAGCATGAAGGAGCAGAGGCCCATGATTTCCCAGCCCAAAATAAGCTGGACCGTGTTCGACGCCATGACCATGACGAGCATGCCACTCGAGAACAGCGTCAATGCGGCAAAAAAGTGGGTGTAACGACGATCGCCACGGACATAGTCGAGGCTGAAGATCTGCACCAGGAAAGAGATGAACGCGACGAGCCAGAGCAGCAGAATCGACAGCCCGTCGATGTGCGATCCGATTCCGAACTCAAGGCCCGAGTTCTGCCACCACACCCATTGGCTAACAACCGGCTCAATGAAGGGTTGGGCTTCGGCGCCCTCAGCTGCTCGCAATGCGCCGCGGACGCCGTTCAATGCGCCCACCGCTGCTTCACCGCCGTGGTCAGCCGAGTCGGTCCGCTGCATCCACTGGATGCCGGCGCCCGTGGCGATGACGAGGGATGCGCCGATCGACCCGAGGCCTAACTCGGCGCCCTTGAACGGCATCTTCTTGCCGAACGCAATGATCAGAGCGAACGCAATCGCGGGGATCAGAGCGATCAGCCAGGCGTTCTCCATGAACCAGCCGGAGCTGAGTTCAAGTGCCTTGTATGTTTCTTCTGCGGCGAGCACGTCAGCCCTTCATTTCCGAGAGTTCATCGAGGGCAATCGACTTGCGGTTGCGGTAGATCATCAGCACCATGGCGAGGCCAACGCCGACTTCGGCAGCGGCGATTGCAATGACATAGAGGGCGAACACTTGGCCCTCTTGGTTGTTGTTCATCAGTGAGAACGCAACGAGGTTCAAGCTGACGGCGTTGAGGATCAACTCGACCGACATCAGCACCATGACCGCGTTGCGACGCGCAATAACGCCGAACACGCCGATGCAGAACAGCACAGCAGCGAGCAGCAGGAAGTTGACAGCAAGCATGCGGCCCTCAGTCTTTCCGGGCCAAAACAATGGCGCCGATGGCAGCCGCAAGCAGAATGAACGAGATCGCCAGGAACGGCACCAGGAACGGCGAGAGCACCCGATCGGCAATGCCTTCGGTCGCGAACGGCGTGACTTCAGTGATCACTTGGTCTTCGTAGGTGTCAACGATGACGTAGGCCATGAGGCCGAACAGCAAGAGTGCGACGGGGATACCGAGCTGCCAGCCCGTGTTGTTGAGGCCCTCTTCTTTGCCGATTTGGGCGCGGGTCAGCATGATGCCGAACAGGAAGAGAACCATCACGGCGCCGATGTAGACCATGACCTGTGAAACGGCGACGAATTCTGCTGCGGCCAAGATGTACTGCGCCGCAACGCCAGCGAGCACCACGACGAGGTACAGCGCGGCGTGCACGACGTTCTTCGTGGTGACGACGCTGAACGCAGCAAAGATCATGACTGTGGCAATGATGCCAAAGGCGATGTTCTGTGCGACGTTGACATTGTCAGCGGCGAGGATCAAAGCGGTCATCTACTTACTGGCCCCGACTTCGAGTTCCGGTGCCTCGGGGACGGTTTCCATCCATTCGCCGAGCTTCTCTTTGTCGTGGAGGAGGTCGGCAATCTTCGGCTCCGAGTACTCGTACTCGGGGCTCCAGAACAGCGCATCGAACGGGCAGACGTCAACACAGATACCGCAGTACATGCACAGCGCGTAGTCGATGTCGAAACGGTCGAGATGGTTGACCTGACGCGGCTTGCCACCGGCACGGCGCGGCGGTGCGAGTTGCTTGTGTCCCTCGATGTAAATGCACCAGTCCGGACATTCCCGTACGCACAACATGCACGAGGTGCAATTGTCTTCGTGCAGCGCGATGACGCCTCGCGCACGAACGGGCGGAGCTTCCTTCTCGTGCGGGTACTGAACGGTGTCAGCACCATTCTTCAGTGTCTTACCGAGGATCCCGGCAGTGACGCCGAGCCCCTTGAGTAGTCCAGGAACCTTGGGCATCAGAAGACAACCTTCAGGATTGCGGTCGCAGCGGTGTTGGCCAGTGCGAGCGGGATAAGAACTTTCCAGGCAAATGTCTGGAGTTGGTCCTCACGGAAACGGGGATAGCTGAAACGAACCCACATGATGACGCCAACGAGGGCGAACATCTTGGTGAACATAATCACTGGGCCGACGAAGTTCATCCACCAGGCGACATCGGAGATGCCTTCCCAGCCGAACCACGTGAACGGGACGCCCCAGCCGCCAAGGAAGAGCACCGAGGCAATAAAACCGAACACACCAGCAGTGGCGAATTCGGCGATGAAGAAGATCAAGAAGCGGAAGCCCGAGTACTCAGTCATGTAGCCCGAGACAAGTTCAGACTCGGCGATCGGCATGTCGAACGGACTCTGAGTGAGTTCGGCCTGCACGGCAATCATGAAGATCAAGAAGCCGATGAACTGCGTGATGACAAACGGGTTGCCGATCCAGCCCACACCGAAAATCTCGCCGGTGTTTTGCACTTCGACGATCCGGTTGAGGTTCATCGAGCCAGCCTGAATGACCACACCGAGGGTGGCGAGCACCATCGGGAGTTCGTAAGCAATGAGCTGCCCGCCGGCGCGGAGGCCACCGAGGAGCGAGTACTTATTGGCCGACGACCAACCAGCGATCAAGATTCCAAGCACGCTGACCGAAGCAACGGCGAGTGCGTAGAACACACCGGTTTCGAAGTTCGTGAAGTACGCCTGCGGGCCGAACGGCACGACGACAACTAAGAGGAATGTCGACAGGAGCACGATGAGCGGTGCCATCTTGTAGATGCGCACGTCGGCGTTGTCAGGTGCGAGGTCTTCCTTCTGCATCCACTTGCCCACTTCGGCAAGGAGCTGCATCGAACCGTACGGCCCAGCTTCCATCGGGCCGAGGCGGCTTTGCATGAACGACATCATCTTGAAAAGGAAGACATACACGATGCCGCCGGCAGGCAGCAGCACAGCGACAAGGCCACCGATGACGCGCAAAATAGACATCAACCAATACGGGATGTTCAGGTCCGGGTACCAATCCGGGAATTCAGCAGCAAGTTGGGCGAGCATCAGCGATCGATGTCTCCGAGAATGAAGTAGAGCGATGCGAGGATCGTGATGATGTCAGGGACGTACACGCCCTTGAGCGCCCACGGCACGATCGAGATGTTGTTGAAACTTGCCGAGCGAATCTTGACGCGGAACGGGCCAAGCCCGCCTTTCGAGACAACGTAGTAGCCCATTTCGCCGAGCGGGTTTTCGGTGGCCACCCAGGCCTCACCTTCGGGCACCTTGATGATTCGTGGCACCTTGGTCATGACCGGACCAGCCGGGATCTGATCAAGAAGCTGGCCAACGATCTTGCAGGATTCTCGCGTCTCTTGGAGACGAATCCAGCAACGTGCCCACGAGTCACCGTCGGGGTGCGTCCACACCTTCCAGTCGGCGAGGTCGTAGCGGAGAGGAATATCTTGATCGCGACGGAGGTCCCAGTCGATACCGGACGCCCGAGCGTTGGCACCGGACAGGCCGTAGTCCTTGGCAATATCGGCGGGGATCACACCAATGCCGCGCATGCGGCTCTGGAAGATCTCGTTGCCGAACAGCAGGTCGTCGATCGTGTCGCAGAACTCTTCGAGCTTCTTGACAGCGCCCTTGGTCTCTTGGATCCAGCCCTTTGGCAGATCGTCCTTGAGGCCGCCGATGCGGTCGAAGTTCGGGTGAAAGCGACCTCCGGTCGCTCCCTCGATCAGGTTCAGGATGTACTCACGGTCGCGGAACGCCAGGAACACCGGGGTGATCGCGCCCATCTGCACACCAAGGTCACCGAGAAACAGCGAGACGTTGGCGATACGCGACAGCTCGAACAAAATGGTGCGGATGACTTGGGCACGTGGCGGCGCCTCAATCTCCATGAGCTTCTCGGCCGCGAGGATGAACGGCACCTCATTGGCAAAGCTACCCAGCCAGTCAATGCGGTTGACCAGCGCGGTGACCTGTGGATACGTACGAACTTCGGTGAGCTTCTCGTAGCCGCGGTGCATGTAGCCGGCAACCGGCTCGGCCCAGACAACCTGCTCACCGTCGAGGCGCGCAATGATGCGCAGCGTGCCGTGGGTGGCGGGGTGCTGCGGGCCGATGTTGAGGGTCATACCCTCGGTTTCGAGCTCGACGTTCAGGCGAGCATCGGCGGCCTGGCTTGCGATGTAGCTGAGCTGTTGGCGATCAGTGAGCGTCATGACTCGGCTCCTTCGGTAGCGCCCGAGCAAGCTCGGATCGCTGCCATCCTGCTCGGCGGCATGTGGTCACACATCATGACGTCTCCTCAGCTGGTGGCGCCGCGGCGGGCGTTGCTGCTGCTGGAGCGTCAGCTGGCTCTGCTGCAGGCGGTGCCGCTTCTTCGAAATCAGGCATGGGCTCGACATCGACGATGCCCGGCCATGGCTTGACCATACGGGCGAGTAACGGGAAATCTTTTTTGAGCGGATAGCCCTCGAAATCGCCCGGCAGGTACATGTTGCGGAGGTCGGGATGGTTGTTAAAACCAATGCCGAACATCTCGTGGCATTCGCGCTCGTGCCAGTTGGCCCCGGCGAAGAGGTGGCTCCAAGAATCGACGACCAAGTTGTCATCGGGGACGTCGGCCTTGATGGTGACACCCACGTGGCGGTCGATGTCGGTCAGGCGAGCGAACACCTGGGTGCGGGTCTCGCCACCGGTGTAGCCCTGCTGAATCGTCATGTCGATCTTTTTCGGCCCGTCGTCAGGGTCGTTCTGGCCGTTGCCGTACGGCGACGGCATCCAGTCGATTGCCGACAGGAAGCAGAAGTACGTGAACCCGGCAGCTTTGAGCGACTCGCCCGTGGAGAGCCAGCTCTCGGTGCTGACTCGAACCCAGAGGTCGTCATTCGGCTTAATGAGCGTGTCGATCAACGCGCCGCCGATGTCGTTGCGCAGCGTGTCGATGATGCCTTCGCGGAGGCCATCGCCCGGCAGTGCAGCGGGTGACGTGTCGCCGTCTGGGGTCTGGGTGTCGTCACTCAATGGGGCCACCGCCCACCACGATTGGCTCAGGCTGCGCAGCCGCAACTTCGGGCATCGGATCGTCGGAAACGCTGTGCGTCTCGCTGATCAGCTCGCCGTCACGGTCGACCTCACCGGCTTCCACCGCACGGGTGCGCTGCAGCGTGGTGAACTCGTCGCCGCGCCACTTGGCTGCCATGTCTTCGTTCTTGATGCGCTGCTGCAAGAGGACGATGCCTTCGAGCAATGCCTCGGGCCGTGGCGGGCAGCCGGGCACGTACACGTCGATCGGGATGATCTGATCGACGCCCTTGGTGACGGAGTAGCTGTCCCAGTACGGGCCGCCGCAGTTGGCGCACGAACCCATCGAGATGGCGTACTTCGGCTCGGGCATCTGTTCCCAGAGGCGCTTCACAGCCGGTGCCATCTTGTCGGTCACGGTGCCGGACACGCACACGAAGTCAGCCTGGCGAGGCGAGGCGGGCAGCGGAATAACGCCGAGGCGCATCACGTCGTAGCGCGGCGAACCAAAGGCTGCGCCCATTTCAATCGCGCAGCACGCAAGCCCCCACTGGTACACCCAAAGCGAGTACGAGCGGCTCATGTTGAAGAGTTTGGTGAGCGGTGCCGGCAGTCGACCCTTGTCAACGAGACCCATGTCAGATCGTCCTTCTCTGCAGTTTTAAGCGAGTGTGACAGTTATTGAGGGTTAGACCCATCGGAGGAGCCCTCGCTTCCAGGCGTAGACCAACCCGTCAAGCAGGAGCACCATAAACACCAGCATGGCGATAAGCCCAAACGTGCCGTAACGCTCGCTTGATGCGGCCCACGGGAACAGGAACACAGCTTCGACGTCGAAGATGACGAAGAGCAGTGCGAACACGTAGTAACGAATCTGGCTCTGCGACCAGCCCATGCCGACCGGATCGACGCCTGATTCGTAGGCAATGCCCTTGTCATAGTTGGGCTTGGAGGGACGGATGGCCGCGGCGAGGCCGAGCAGCAACCCACCCACGGCGAGCGCTGCCATACCGAACCAAACAACGTTGAGGTAATCGCGAAGGAAGTCCGACATGAGCATCCAAAGATATCAGGACTGGTGAATCCCTTCCCAACGTCATTGTCAGGTATTCCTGCCATTCAACAATTTGCCGTGCCCTTGAGCCCTCACTGTCGGGCCGAAACGTCGCCCCTACAACCCTCCAGATCGGGCTTTCCTCCCGCCCAGATACGCCCAAGACGCGGCCGAGAACACCTCCGAGATGACGGGCCGGAGCGCTGTCGCCAGCGTCAACGTCCCAGCAAGACGGCGCGAATGGCAGCTCAATGACGCAGCCATGGACGACTGGCGCACTGGCGGACGGGCAGATAGGCGGACGGACACACGGACGTTTGCAAGCGAGTAAGGCATCACTCGTGCGCAGACATCGCTCCGTCTGGCCAAATGGAAGTGTGACCTCAACACTGAACCTCACTCAGAGCGGGTTGACGCAGAGACGTGCACGCTCTTCGGACGGCAACGGCACGCTCAGCTCGCTCTTTTCCCGGCGACGACTTCGAAATCGCCCGCAGGCCCAGCTCGCGCCCGCAGGCCCTGCTTGCGCCACCGGGCCGCTCCTGCTGGCATCAGCTTGATATCACCCGACTCACGACCGATTGCTGCGTCCCGATACGCAGCAACGAGCGGGCCGTCAACCATGCCAGCAACCTTGTCGAGCATCGCCGGGCGGGCTCGCAGCGAACCGCTTCGAACAGCACGTTCGGCACCCACAGCCCATGGCCTGGTCCAAGCAGCGCTGTGGCAAATTCGACCGCCATTGCGTCGTCCTCCGCAGGCGGCGCCATGCGAACCACACCGCACGCTCACGATCCTTCACGGCGGATGTCGCCGGTGTGCTCAGCCGGTCGTGCAAACAGGAGCTGTGACGCTTCGTCATCCATGAACTCCCACGCCCTCACCGCCTCGCGGAAGTACCGATCAGCCTCCCCACAAGCCCCCGGTGGCGCGCGACGTCGCCAGCGATCACCAACCATGCGGAATGTGCGGGGCCGACGCCGGACATCGCCGCTGCATCGGGTGCCGGGTCGATGATTGCACTGGCTTCGTCGAACCGGGCCGTCTTCGACGCCGCCATCGCAACGACCACCTCGAACCGCACCTTCTCTGGGTAGGCCCCGCACCGCTCGGCCAACTCAGCACCTTCGAGCAAGAGTGCGCGGGCCCCAGCGACCTGGCCACGGAACGCAGGGATCATGCCCGCTGCCATCATTGCGTTAACTGTGACGATGTCTTGGCTGTCAGGCCCCGCCATCGCTGCTTCACGGGCCGATGTAGCCAACGCCATGTCACCGCAGACGTGGGCGTGCGTCGCCATCGTTCGCGCACGCCCATTGCAGTTGACCGAGATCGTCAGTAGTCGGGGCGCGCAGCGTCTCGAGCAGTCGACGCGCTGTTCCGGTACGCCAGAGCCGAAGCCCCTCGGCGGCACCCTGGCGGGCCAGCAGCGAATCAATCGGCGCGTCGACGTCGAGCGACCATTCAGCCAGCAACACCAAGCCGACATCGTCGGCTGGGCCGATAAGCGTCGTGACTTTGCTCAAGATCTGGCGTCGTTCGTCTGGGGTCATCGACGCACGAATGACCTCGCTGCACAAGGGGTGACGGAGCTTGACCGGGTCGCCGGCAACAAGCTTGGCGCGCTGCAAACGTTCCAGTGAGCAATCGTGGAGCCTTCTGACGAGAACGTCGGGCAGCTCCCCGGCACGGCCAGAGTTTGCACGATGGCCCACTGCAGATCGTCCAATCGCTCGAAGTTGTCGTGCACCACTCGGAGATGACTGCGGTCATCTCCTCGTCAGCCAACAGACCAACAACACAGTGATCGGCGTGGTTGGGGAGCAGGGGAGTCATCGGGTGATCGAGCGGACTGCACAACCGCGCTCGGCGAAACGTGTCAGCACACGCCGGGCGAGGTGGCTCTTGCCGATTCCGGCCGGACCCTTGAGTAAGACGGAGCGGGCCGATGCCGAATCGAGCCAGTGCACGAGGCCGTCGGTGAGGTGGTTGCAGTCCATCAGGGTGGCGAGGTTGGAGGTGCCGCCTCATACATCGGCGAATGGCCAAATAGATCGGCGAATGGCCAAATAGATCGGCGAATGGCCAAATAGATCGGCGAATGGCCAATCGATTATCACAGGCCGACGCTTCGACTACGACCGCCGCCTCAGGGCGCTTGAGATTCGAGCTCGCTCGTGAATGGTTCGCTACCGCGATTCGAGCGCGATGCGCTTTTTGGTGGCAGCCCAGAAACAAATCGGGCAGCCCGTGAGGTCGTGGCGTTTGGCCGGGCAGTGCTCGCGGCCAAAGTAGATGATCTGCAGGTGACGCCGATCCCAGGTGTCTTCGGCGAAGACGGCCTTGAGGTCGCGCTCGGTCTTTTCGACATTTTTCCCGTCGCTCAAACCCCATCGGTCGGCCAGGCGGTGGATGTGCGTGTCGACCGGAAACGCTGGGAAACCGAATGCGCCCGCCATCACGACACCGGCCGTCTTGTGGCCAACGCCAGCAAGCCCTTCGAGGAAATCCCAGTCAGGGATCAGTTCGCCGCCAGCGTCCAAGATCTGGTGCGCCATGGTGGACAAGTTTCGCGACTTAGTTGGGGCGAGGCCAACCTGCCTGATGAATTCGAAGATCTCATCGGGCGAAAGACGTGCCATCTTTTCTGGCGTATCGGCCACATCGAACAAAGCCGGAGTGACCTCGTTGACCTTTTTGTCCGTGGTCTGCGCGGAGAGCGCAACAGCGACGAGCATGGTGTACGGATTTCGGTGATCCAGCGGCACCGGCGGATTCGGGTAGAGATCATCGAGCATCTCGCCGATTCGGTCTGCCTTGTCCTGACGCTTCATCGTCCGGAACCTACTGCGCCGCCGCGCCGGGGAGTCGCCCTCGGCGCATGGCTCAGTGCAACGTAAAGCGCTCTGAGAGCCGCGCTGCGGCATCAACGACCAACTGCTGGATATGGTCTTTTTCGCCTTCGGGAGGGAATCGATAGCTCGGCGCGTTGACGAACAGCGCGCCTTCGTATTGCCCGGATGCGCCGCGAAACGGCACGTCAATCGCAGTGATTCCCTCACCGAGATCATCGAACGACCACAGCACACCGTCGACCGCGATCTGTGCAATACGACGGCGGAGCTCGTTGACATCGGAAGGGGTCCGGTCGTTCACCCGTTCGAGCGGTTGAGCGAGATAGCTCTCGATTTCGCCAGCAGCGAGGTGCGAGAGCAGCGCAACGCCAGCGGGCATCGAGTGCATCGGGGCATAAAAACCAGTGCGATCCCTGACCTGCACTGCCTCGTCGGACTGTTCCACGTTGTCGGCCCAGTACACGTTGCGCCCGGATCGCACGACGAAGCCAGTTGCCTCGCCAGTCGCTTCGGCAAGTTCGAGGAGAAACGGCCGGACAACGGCAGCCATGTTCGCGTCGTTGTTCGCGGCATCGGCGAGCGCTGCCAGGCCTGCCCCGAGCTCATATTCTGTGCTCTGCGACCGTTGCTGAACTGCGCCTTCGGCTTCGAGCGCCGACAGCAGACGCGACACGGTCGACTTAGGAAGATCAACCCGGTCAGCAATGTCGGTGACTCCTGCTGGGCCGAGCGACAGCTCGCGCAATACTGCGAATGCCCGCTCGATTGATTGCACGCCTGCCATGTGATTCCTCCGGAGTCAGGTGTAGCAGCTCGATTGACGTCTCAAACACTTGCGCTGCATTCAGGCTGCCGTCAGTGCGGGGTGGCACAGTCGTCAGTAACATCTTTTGCACGCCTCTCCCAGAGGGGTCTGGCGTACTGTTTCACGATGCGGTACAGTTCCGCATTGCGGAACAACGGCAATGGGGCCCTCCCGTTCCGCCCACTCTCTGGAGATTGACAAATGAGCGATGACATCGACGTCACTGGCGATGATGAAGCGATCGACCTGGCGCTGCTAAGCGATGAAGAACTCACGCTGCAGATGCATGACGATCTTTACGACGGCATGAAGGAAGAGATCCATGAAGGGACCACCATCTTGCTTGACCGCGGCTGGGCACCCGACCGTGTACTCAACGATGCCCTCGTCGAAGGTATGCGCATCGTCGGCATTGACTTCCGTGACGGCATTCTCTTCGTCCCCGAAGTGTTGCTCGCCGCCAATGCGATGAAGGCCGGTATGTCGATTCTTCGGCCGCTGCTCGCCGAGACCGGTGCCGAGTCCGTCGGCAAAGTCGTCATCGGCACCGTCAAGGGCGACATTCACGACATCGGCAAAAACCTCGTGGCGATGATGCTCGAGGGCGCCGGCTTCGAAGTGATCGACCTCGGAATCAACACCGACGTCGACGAGTTCATTGCGGCTCTCGACGAGCACAAACCCGACATCTTGGGCATGTCAGCGCTTCTCACCACCACGATGCCGTACATGAAAGTCGTCATCGACACGCTCACGGAGAAGGGGCGTCGCCACGACCAAATCATCCTCGTCGGCGGCGCACCGCTCAACGAAGAGTTTGGCGAAGCAATCGGCGCCGATGCCTACTGCCGCGACGCAGCGGTGGCCTCTGAACAGGCCAAGGCACTCGTGACCGCTCGGCGCGGCAACCCCGAGCCCGCCGGCCCATCGGTCCGTGTCTGACGTGCAACCCCGTGTGCTGGTCATCGCCTGCGGGGCGTTAGCTCGCGAACTGCTGGCGATCACCGAACTCAATGGCTTGGCGAACGTCACCGTCGAGTGCCTTCCGGCGTCGCTGCATAACCGTCCAAAAGAAATCCCCGAACTCGTCCGCAGTCGCATCCGCCGAGCCAGGGGTCGGGCCGGGTCAGGCAGAGTGTGGCCGACCCCAGCGGATCAGCGCCCCGAAGAAAACGGTCACACTGTGCCTGACACAACGTGGTCAAGCAGCAACCAGGTCAACCAGGACCTGGTCGACAAAGACCTCCTCGACGACGGCACGCAGCAGGCCTCCGGCCAATTCGACGAGATCCTCGTCGGGTACGCCGATTGCGGCACGGGCGGCCTGCTGGAAAAGGTGTGCGCTGAAGAAGGTGTCGAGATGCTGGCCGGCGCGCACTGCTACCAGTTCTTCGCTACCCATGATCGCTTCGAACAACTGCAGGACCATGCTCTCGGCAGCTTCTACCTCACCGACTTTCTCGCTCGGAACTGGGAGCGGTTGATCTGGGAAGGCATGGGTATTGCCAAGCATCCGGAGCTGCGCGACATGTACTTCGGCAACTACACACGGTGCGTGTACCTCGAACAGGCGAACGATCCAAAAGCACTGGCAGCCGCACACGAGTGCGCCGAGCGGCTCGGTCTCGAGCTCCACATCGAGCCGACGGGCTACGGCGAACTCGAAACCGCCGTCGTCCAGTTCACGCAGAGGGTGACGCTGACATGAGGAGAACCCAACATGGCCCCTGAACCTGAAAACGCAGAACCCGAACGCGCGAACACTGGCGACCACCTCGACCAAGGCGAAATGCGCGAACGTCAAACCGCGCGTCGAGCGAACCGCCGGCGCTCGGGGACACCATCGGTCAACACGATTTACTGGCGCGACATCCCCGCACAGCTCACCGCACGCGGTGGCGACGAGTCCAGCAAGGTGCTGCTGCACGCCCGGTTTCAGCATGCGATCGACCGCGCCGCAGCAGTCGCTGACCTCACCAAAACAGACGACTACGTCGCCGAATGGCGGACCAAATCAACACCGCTGGCTGACGGCGATGTCAACGCCCAACTGGATCAACTCTGCGCCGATATCGAAGGCCAGTACCCACGAGCTCGCCTCGAAGCAATCGTCGCCAACGGCGGCCTCGACGTTCCCATCAACTCCGATTGATCGCTGTCACAACACGGTCGGACTTCGGTCTGACCTCGGCGTGACGCGAACCTGACGCCTAAGCAACAAACAGAATCGATAACACTATGACCGAAACCATTATCAGCTCCGCCACGAGAGAAGTCGTCATCGGCTTCAATCGTCCATTCGTCATGATCGGCGAACGCATCAACCCGACAGGCCGCAAACTGCTCGCCGCCGAGATGAAGGAAGGCAACTTCGATCGAGTGGCCGCCGACGCCCTCGCGCAGGTCGCAGCGGGCGCACAGATGCTCGACGTCAACGCCGGTATTCCGCTCGCCGACGAACCAGCGCTCCTCGCCCAGGCCATCCAGTTGGTGCAGTCCATCACCGACGTACCGCTGTCGATCGACTCGTCAATTGTCGAAGCGCTTGAGGCGGGCTGCGCCGTCTACAAGGGCAAGCCGCTCATCAACTCGGTCACGGGTGAAGACGAGCAGATGGAGCGAGTGCTGCCACTCGTCAAGAAGTACGGCGCTGCAGTCGTCGCAATCTCCAACGATGAGACCGGGATCTCCGAAGACCCCGACGTTCGTTTCGAAGTTGCCCGCAAAATCGTCAACCGTGCCGCCGACTATGGGATCCCGTCGTCGGACGTCATCGTTGACCCCTTGGTAATGCCAATCGGCGCCCTGGGCCAGGCCGGCCAGCAGGTGTTCAAGCTGCTCCGTCGTCTCCAGACCGAACTCAAAGTCAACACCACGTGCGGCGCGTCCAACGTGAGCTTCGGGCTCCCCGAGCGCAACGCGATCACCGGCACCTTCCTTGCTATGGCAATTTCCAATGGCATGACCTCGGCAATCATGAGCCCACTGCACGACGAAGTGAAGAAGGCAGTCAAAGCTGCCGACGTGCTCGCCGGCCACGACCAAGACTGCGGCGCGTGGATCGCCACATACCGCGAGGGTGGCGGACAGGCCGCTGGCGATGCAGCCGGTGGTGCCCCGAAGCGTCGTGGCGGCCGCAGCGCCCGCGTCGCAGGCTGACCCGGACCAATTCATGAGGCTCGCAGCATGACGTTCACAGTCGAGTTTGCGCCGTCGGGGTTGTCGGTGACGGTCAGCGAGGGCATCACCGTGCTCGACGCTGCGCGGCTTGCCGGCGCCGACCTCGATTCGACATGCGGCGGGCGCGGGCTCTGCGGCCGCTGCCAGATCGTGCCCACGAACGCCGACGCGCTGACCGGCTGGGCATCGACCGAAGAGGAATACAAGGGCCGACGCCCAATTCGTGATGGTCAACGCCTCGGTTGTGCAGCACAGGTCTGCGGCAACCTTCAGGTCGAGATCCCGGCGGCGAGCCAAGTCCACAAGCAGGTCGTTCGTAAGTCCGTCGACGTGGGCAACATCGAGATCGACCCACTTGTCCGTTTGCACTACATCGAGTTGGAAAAGGCCGAACTCGGCTCTGAATTGCGCGGGCTGAGCGAACAGATCGCCGAGCGCCTCTCCATGACCTACGGCGTGACGATGTCGCGCCTCGCATCGCACGTTCTTCCTCTGATCGCACCGGCAGCCAAGCGGGGTAACAATACGATCACCGTCGCCGTCAGGCATGGGCACGAAGTCTGCGCCATCTATCCAGGCTATGTCGACCTGGCATTCGGCATCGCCGTCGACGTCGGTTCGACCACCGTTGCGGGCCACCTCGTCGACCTGTCGACCGGAGAGATCCGGGCGACCAACGGAATAATGAATCCGCAGATCCGGTTTGGGGACGACCTCATGTCGCGCGTGTCGTACGTGATGATGAACCCAGGCGGCGAGGTTGAGCTCACTCGATCTGTACGGACTG
>JBLIMF010000018.1:0-24202 GCA_047638615.1 Gammaproteobacteria bacterium | reverse complement strand
ACATCGTTAAGGCGCTTCCTGCAGGCGCAGTAGAGATTGATTTGGCCGACGGCGACTCAGGCGCCGAGATGTCGATTAGTGCTGGCCGCTCACAGTTTTCTGTCCGCCCGTTATCTCTCGATGACTATCCTGTACAGACGGAGCCCGTCGGTGACGCGGTTACCTTGCCTGCTGCTGATATGGCAGAGGCGTTACGCCAGGTGGTACGCGCTGCTTCGACCGATGACGCACGCGCAGTTCTCACCGGCGTGTTGCTGGCGGCTGAAGATGACGGTCTACGCATGGTCGCTACCGACTCGTACCGATTAGCTGTTCGCGATCTACCGGACTCATCAATGCTGGGCTCTGGTCAGAAAGTTTTGATTCCCGGCCGGGCACTCAGCGAGTTGCAGCGTCTGATGGGCAACGAGGACAACCTCACAGTCCGCCTTGGAGAGCGCGAAGCGACATTTGAAGCTGGCTCGACCCGCTTGAGTACTCGCCTCATCGAAGGCGAGTTCCCGAACTATCGCAATTTGCTCCCGTCGAGCTATCCGAATTTGCTAACCATTAGCAAATCAGCAATGGTTGAAGCAATCCGTCGGGTAAAGATCCTTGCGCAAGACTCGACACCTGTGCGAATGACGCTCGGCGGCGACACGGTGCAGCTCAGCGCTATCACTCAAGACGTCGGCAACGCCGTCGAAGAGATCGATGCGAGCTACGACGGTGTCGAGATGACTGTGGCATTCAATCCTGACTATTTGCTCGCTGGTATCGAAGCAATTGACGCTGACGATGTCACCCTCGCCACCATGGATCCCATGAAACCCGCAGTGCTCCGTGGGGCTGGGCAAAATGATTATCTCTACCTCCTCATGCCTGTTCGGGTTCCGTGAGCTGGCTTTGCTTCAGCGCTCCAAGCTGGCCTTGCTGACGTCGCTGTTTCAGGCAGGGGCTGATTGTTGTCTCGACGGTCTGGACACGTCGACTCAGCTTGTGCGCGACTTGCGTCTCCTGACCGATGTCTGACTGTGTGTGCGATTGCTGGGACTTTTGCTGGAATCACTCGTGCGAAAAATGAGCGACCTAACCTTCGGGCTGTGATCGTTGAGCACCTGGAGCTGATCGACTTCCGCAACTATGCGCAAAGCTCGTTCGATCTGACTTCTGGTACCACGGCAGTTATTGGTGGCAATGGACAAGGCAAGACGAATCTTGCGGAGTCACTCGCTTATCTTGCGACGCTGTGCAGTTTTCGAGGGGCGCCAAATGACGCCCTCGTCAGGGCTGGCGCTCAACAGGCAATCATTCGTGCGGTTGTTCGTCATGACGACGGTCGCGAGACTCTGATCGAGGCAGAACTTGTCGCAGGGGGTCGCAACCGTGTGCAGGTAAACAAGCAAAAACTTGTGCGTGTCCGTGACTTACTCGGCTCCGTCCGCGTTACGGTTTTTTCACCAGATGACCTCATTTTGGTCAAGGGCGGGCCAGGTGACCGACGTCGGTACATGGACGACACACTCGTCGCGCTCGCCACCAAGTACGACGCGATTCGACTCGAGATCGATCGCATTGTAAAGCAACGAAACACACTGCTCAAGCAGGCCAACGGTCGCCTCACCGATGAAGTTGAAGTCACACTCGATGTGTGGGACGTGAAGTTCACGGAAATTGCTGATCAGTTCGGCTACGCCCGAGCGACCCTTGTCTCGCGGATCACCCCAATGGTGCAAGACGCCTACGAGCGTCTTGCTGGCACCTCGACACCCATCGAGTTGACGTATGAACCACATTGGCGGAGGGTAGGGCTCCTCGCGGCATTACAGCTTGCCCGTTCAGTTGACGTCCGGCGTGGTGTTTCGACCGTCGGCCCGCACCGAGATGAACTGAGTTTTACGATCAATGGATTACCGAGTCGATCACACGCCTCGCAGGGTGAGCAACGCACACTTGCCCTCGCACTACGCCTCGCATCTCACCAGTTGGTTACTGAACGAACAGGGACCGCACCAGTACTCGTGCTCGATGATGTGCTCTCTGAACTCGACGACGGTCGAGCGACCGCTCTACTCGAGCACATTCCGCCTGGCCAAGTGATCATCACGACGGCGAGCGAACTCCCATCCGCTGCGCAGGTCGACCGAATACTTCGGATTGAGGCAGGCGCGGTTGTTAAATAGTCTCACCCACCGTCGATTCGGATCTGACGGTGGGCACCGATGCAGCTCAATAGATGCACCCACGCTTACTCATCTCTCAGCTGGCCAGCGTTCGAGTCTCCAGGCTTGCAGTTACGGTGAAGCACCTCATGGTTGAGCCAGTGCCGATATCGAAGTCGCTCGACCAGATCATGAAATCTTTGCGTGGGACTGATCGAATCCAGATCGGTGGAGTGTTCGGCAAGTGGACCGATGCCGTGGGCCAGAACGTGGCAACTCACGTACGGCCAGTCCGACTCGATCAGGGTGTATTGACTGTTGAAGCCGATAACGCAGCGTGGGCCACACAAGTGAAGTTCTTGTCCGGCACAATCATCAATCGGTTGGCAGAAGTTGCCCATGTTCAGGTTGAACGCGTCGAAGTACGCGTTGCTCGCACGCGCTGATCGACCGTCTACGGAACACACGGTCGCATCGTGCGGGCCCTTCGGCTTGATTCACCAACACCGTTCTGAGATGGCTGTGCAATAGCTGGGAACGGGTGTTCTGACAATCGTGCAGTTTGGTGTGTCGAATTCGTATCTCTCTGACACCGATGGAGTACACTAAACTCAATCGCGGGAAGGGTTTGCCGCCGGTCTGATACACCTGGCGTAAGCGCTCTCATCGCCCCGAAAAGCACGGCGTGCTTGCGCCGTGTCCGACGACTTGAAGACATCGAGGTTCGAGTGTCCAACGACACCGCTGACACCCCCGCTGAAACCGGCGACGGGCAGGCTCTGAAGCCAACCGCCAAAAAGGTCTCTTCGACGCCGGGCAATTACGATGCCGCCCAGATCCAGGTGCTTGAGGGCCTCGACCCTGTCCGTAAACGCCCGGGTATGTACATCGGATCTACCGGTTTGCAGGGCCTCCATCACCTGATCTGGGAAGTCGTCGACAATGCGGTCGACGAAGCGATGGCCGGTGTTTGCGACCGCATCGTGGTCACGATGCAGGCCGACGGCGGCTGTCGCGTTGACGACAACGGTCGCGGTATCCCAGTCGACCCTTACCCGTCCGGTGAACACAAGGGCAAAAGCGCTGCTGAAGTGGTCCTGACCGTATTGCACGCAGGCGGAAAGTTTGGCGGCGAAGAAAGCGGCTACAAGGTTTCCGGCGGTCTCCACGGTGTCGGCGTCTCGGTCGTCAACGCATTGTCAACGCGTCTCGACATTCAGGTTGACCGTGGTGGCAACCGCTACGAACAGACGTATCTCGACGGTGGCAAGCCGCAGGCAGATATGCAGCAAGCCGGCCAGACGCCAGCGAGCGGGCGGGAAACTGGCACGAGCATCACGTTTTATCCTGACGCTGGGATCTTCCAAGCCGAGGGCACCGAGTTCGTCGCCCGTACCGTGCTCGATCGCCTCCAGATCATGGCGTTCTTGAACAAGGGCCTCGAGATCGTCTTCAAAGATGAGCGCCCTGAACGCGAACAAGACGTCACGTTCCAGTACAAGGGTGGCCTCGTCGACTTTGTGAAGCACCTCAATGCGTCTAAAGAGCCACTTTTCTCCAAGGTCTGCAACTTCGAAGACGAAGACGTCGAAGAAGGCATGGAACTCGACATCGCCATGCAGTGGAACACCGGGTACCACGAAGGCATTCACGGGTATGCCAACGGCATCTCGACCACCGAGGGCGGGATGCACGTCGAGGGCTTCAAGACCGCACTCACCTCGGTCGTTAACAAGTACGGCAAAGACAAGAACCTGATTAAAGAAAAAGACGCGAACCTCACGGGCGACGACGTGCGTGAAGGCCTCACGGCGATCGTCACGGTCAAACTTCGCGAACCACAGTTTGAAGGCCAAACCAAGGCCAAGCTCGGCAATGTGCCAGCCCGCTCCTTTGTCCAGAAGGCCACGTACGCCCGCATGGTCGAGTGGATGGATGAAAATCCCGCCGAGGCCAACAGGATGGTCAAGAAAGGCCTCGCTGCCGCTCAGGCACGCGATGCAGCGAAGAACGCTCGCAACGCGATCCGCCGTAAGACGGCTCTGTCCGGCGCCGGAATGCCCGACAAGTTGAAGGATTGTTCGTCAAAGAACGCCGACGAGTCTGAAATCATGATCGTCGAAGGCGACTCTGCGGGCGGTACCGCTGTGGATGCTCGCGACCCACGTACTCAGGCGATTCTTCCAATTCGCGGCAAGATTCTGAACGTTGAACGGGCGCGCATCGACAAGATGCTGAAGAACACCGAAATCCAGGCACTCATCACCGCGATTGGTGCCGGTGTTGGTGATGAGTTCGACGTCGAGAAGTGCCGTTATCACAAGGTCATTTGCCTGGCAGATGCCGATGTGGATGGCAGCCACATCCGTACGTTGCTCTTGACGTTCTTCTTCCGCCAGATGCGTGAAATGGTCGAGGCCGGTTACTGCTACATCGCGCAGCCGCCGTTGTACTCGACCGAAATCGGCAAGGAGAAGGTCTATCTCAAGGACGACTTAGCCAAGGACGCGTTCATGGTTGAACGACCGAACCACAAGAAGCAGTTCCAGCGGTTGAAGGGTCTCGGCGAGATGGACTGGGAAGAGCTCCGCGGCACCACCATGGATGCCAACACCCGCACGTTGCTGCAGGTCACCGTCGAAGAAGCCGCTGAGGCCGACCACATCACGTCGGTCCTCATGGGTGACGACGTACCGAGCCGCCGCGAGTTCATCGTCAAGAACGCCCGCGACGTTCAGAACCTCGACTTCTGATCCCACTGTTTCAGTTGGGGCAGGCCCCAACTGAAACAGCAGTCCGAACCGCACGACGAACAAGAAATGACCAAGACCCATGACTGACACCACTGACGACACACCAACCGGCGGTTCGATTCAGCCGATCGCGCTCAACGAGGAAATGGAGAGCTCGTTCCTCGAGTACGCCATGTCGGTCATCATGTCGCGGGCCCTGCCCGATGTTCGTGACGGCCTTAAGCCTGTGCACCGTCGGATCATCTGGGACATGGAAGAGCAGGGCTTTCGTCCGGACCGCGGCCACGTCAAGTGCGCCCGCGTTGCTGGCGACACGATGGCCCGGTTCCACCCGCACGGCGACTCTGCCATTTACGCTGCTCTCGTACGTATGGCCCAGCCATTCTCGTTGCGTCACCCATTGATCGACTTCCACGGGAACTACGGCTCACCTGACTTCGGTCCAGCCGCTTCGCGCTATACCGAATGTCGTCTCGACCCGCTCGCGATGGAGCTCCTGGCAGGCATCGACGAAGACACCGTCGACATGATCCCGAACTACGACGGGACCACCGAAGAGCCCATCGTGCTCCCGGCACGGTTTCCGAATCTGCTGGTCAATGGTAGCCAGGGCATCGCTGTCGGTATGGCGACAAACATTCCGCCGCACAACCTCGGCGAAGTGATTGACGCCGTCGTGCACCTCATCGACAATCCTGACGCCGATGCTGACGTCCTCATGCAGTTTGTCAAGGGCCCGGACTTTCCGACCGGCGGCCAGATACTCGGCCGGGCCGGCATCATGGACGCGTATCGCACCGGCCGTGGTTCGGTCAAGACGCGGGCGAAGGCCTCCATCGAAGAGGGCCGGAACGGGCGCTACGAGATTGTTGTCACCGAGCTGCCGTATCAGACCTCCTGTTCAGCTATTGCCGCGCGAATCCAGCAGCTGGTCGACAATGGCGACTTGGACGGTATTGCCGACGTCAATGACGCCTCCAGCGGCGGTAAGACTGAGTTGATTATCAGCCTCAAGCGCGATGGCAACGCCAACGTGGTGATGAATAACCTGTTCAAGCTCACTCAGCTGCAGTCCACGTTCTCGATCAACATGGTCGCCCTGGTGAAGGGCGTGCCCAAGCAGATCACCTTGCGTGACGCCCTCGTTGCCTACGTCGACCACCAGGTCGAGGTCATCACCCGCCGAACCCAGAACCGGTTGAAGAAAGCCAGGCATCGCGAACACATCCTCGAAGGCCGCATTAAGGCCCTCGATGTCATCGACGAAATCATCAAACTCATCCGGGCCAGCGATGACGTTGCCATTGCTCGTGACGGCCTGATGGCTGCGCCCTTTGAGTTCTCTGAGATCCAGGCAAACGACATCTTAGACATGCAGCTCCGTCAGCTCACCCGGCTTTCGCGAGTTGACCTGCAGACCGAACTTGATGAGCTCCGTCTGAAGATCATCGACCTGCAAGACATCCTCGACAATCCCGATCGCCTCAATACGGTTATCAAGGAAGAGATCACGGCAATCCGTGACAAGTTCGCGACCGATCGCAAGTGCGAACTGACCTACGACATCGGCGAAATGTCAATTGAAGACCTCACCGACGATAAGGAACTCGTCATCGTGATGACCGAGGCGCAGTACGTCAAGGCCGTGCCGGCAGGGTCGTTCAAGACGCAGGGCCGCGGAGGCCGTGGTGTGTCGGGCGGCAAGTTGAAGCTTGACGACATCGTGCGTCACGTGATTTTCACGACGGCGCACGCGCACCTCTTGTTCTTCTCCAACCTGGGCAAGGTCTATCGACTGCGAGCACTCGACGTTCCCGAGCGCGAGCGGACGGCCAAGGGCATGCCGATCGTCAACCTCTTGCCGCTCATCCCGGGTGAGCGCGTCGAAGCAATCATCGACACACGTGAGTTCGGTGTCGACCGCTACCTCTTCTTCGCCACAAAGAAGGGCACGGTCAAAAAGACGACCTTCACCGAGTACGACAAGAGCCGTCGCGATGGCTTGATCGCCATCAACTTGAAGGACGGCGATGAACTCGTCAAGGTCATCGAGACCAGCGGTGACGACGACATATTCATGGTGTCCGGTGGCGGCATGACCATCCGATTCAACGAGAACGATGTCCGTTCCATGGGTCGCACAGCGGCTGGCGTGCGTGGCATGAAGCTGAAGAACGATCAGGATCGAGTCGTATCTGTCGACGTGGCCCGTGACGATACGTCGATCTTGACTGTGACCGAAGCCGGCTACGGCAAGCGGACCCAGCTCGACAGCTTCAACGTCCAGACCCGCGGTGGCCAGGGTGTTCGTGGCATGAAGCTCACCGGTAAGAAGGGTGAGGTCGTGGCTGCGTTTATGGTCGGCATCGACGACGAGATCGTTGCAGTGTCAGAGTCAGGTATCACGATCCGCATGGCGGTTCGCGAGATTTCCGAGCAGGGCCGCGGCGCCACTGGTGTCCGGGTGATGAGCATGGACGACGGCGATACGGTGAGCTCGGTCGCATCGATCATTGCTGGCGAAGGCGATCAAACCGACGGCGACTGATCAGGTTCGCCTGGCCCGCCTTTGCTGTCTTTGGTGAGCGAACGGTCGGCGTGACTTGGCAATATCGACCCCCGGGTCTCCTTGCTGCTTCAGCAGCCTCTTTCAAATCGAACGAGTGGAGATGCTGATGGAGCGACAACGAAACCAAGCGGGCCAGGCGGCGGTGCTGCTTCTCGTGGTGGTGGTGGTCATGGGAATCGCACTCGTGAGTGCCCTGGTTGAGTTCGGCGCGGTGACCCAACAGCGGGCGCGTGCTCAAACGGCAGCCGACGCAGCTGCCTTGGCATCACTCGACGGCGGAGCTGCAGCAGCTTCGACGTATGCCCGACGGCATGGCGCGACTGTCGTTTCCTGGTCACGGGGCCCGGGGCAATATGAGGTGACGGTGATCGTCAGGCTCGGTGACACCACTGCGAGTGCACGAGCGACAAATGCGCCGTGATGTCGATCCCGTACCGCCGGAGCCCTTGGGTCGTTGACGGCATGCTGTCTGACCGGAGCAAGGCCGACGGTTTGCGTACACTCTGCGGGGTGAGTGCCACCGAAGAAGACCTCGATTCGTCCACGGCGAACGAGGTCGTCGACGAGATGACGCCGGGCCCCGACCAATCCGATGGCTCAAGCACCACCGAAATCGACGCATCCGACGAGTTGCTCGTTGAGTCGCTGGAGGAATCCGTGGTGGACACAGCACTCGGCGCTGATGGCGCGATCGACGCTGCGGTCTTGGAACACGACGACCTCAACAAGAATGGCTTCGAGGATGACCATCAAACGCTTGATGTCCCCGCCATCGTGTTCGCTACTGAAGTTTTCGACGAAATAGATGATCCGGACAGCGAGGACACTGACACGGGAGCGGTGGCCTTAGAGCGACCGACGCCCGATCCCGAGGTGTCCTACGACATTCTCGAAGAGCTTCGTCGTGCTGATATCGACGGCCCGGTCGTTGACGCCGCCCCCCAAGATGCCTGCGCCTCAGGTCGCCGTCGGCCGAAAGAGCCCGTCTACTACGACCCCGCTCCGGTCCCGGTTCCGCTTAAAGTCCCGCGGCTTCTTGGCCGTAAGGCACGTGTTCGCAAGGTCACGCGTGTTGTTCGCCACGTTGACCCATGGTCGGTCTTCAAAGTCGCGATCACCGCAAACATGGTGCTGTATTTGACGCTGCTCACAGCCGCGGTCCTGCTGTGGAATGTTGCCTACGCGACCGGAACCATTGAGAACGTAGAGCGTTTTTTCGAGTCGTTTGGCTGGCAGTCGTTTGAGTTCAACGGTGGCGAGATCTACCACGCTGCGTGGATTGCCGGCCTTTTCGGGGTCCTCGGCCTGACGGGCCTGGGCGTCCTGCTCGCAACTCTGTTCAACCTCATTACCGACTTGGTTGGTGGCGTCAGATTCACCGTACTTGAAGAAGAAGTCGTCGAATCGCGGTCATCGCCGATGCGACGTTTTGTGGTGCGCCGGCCTGAGCCCGAGATTCCTGCCGTGTTGCACGACGTTTCAGGCCCCATCATTCGTGAGGCGATCGTCGATGACATCGGCGATATCGAACGCTGACCAGGCTTTTCTTCTCGATCGAACGGGTCGCGAACCGCGCGTGCTGATCTGATTGTCGGCCGATAACCTCTCCTAGCTGTTGGGGCTATAGCTCAGTCGGTTAGAGCGCATCGCTGATAACGATGAGGTCCCTGGTTCGATTCCAGGTAGCCCCACCCCAGGAAACGAGACCCCCGAGTGATCGGTGGGTCTCGTTTTGGTTTTCAGTCGTCGCCGACACAGTGCAATGCAGATGAGGTTGCATTCGCGCGGTGCGCCGAACATGATCGGTGAATGAAGCTCCTGCGTGGCGCAATTTCGGCAATCTTGTTGGCTGGCACATTTGCTGCTTGTCTCCGGGTCCGCGGCACAGGCGGCACGCCACCGCAGCACGGCGGTTGGCGGCCACTCGACCTGCCGGACCGCTGATGGTGAGCCGCGTTGCGCTTATCGGCAGCGGAGTTACTGGTGGCCGCATTGAGAAACGACTCACTCTTGTCGCTCCTGGTTGCCAAGTAATTCAGGTCGATCCACGGGGCGACATGTCTCCCGCGCGCCATGCCGATGTGGCGATTCTCGTCCACGGTGGCCGGCAGATTCGATCAGCAACCCGTCTCGTCGAAATGGGGGTGCCGATCGTGTCGGTCACCGACCGGGTGGCTGATGTGCAAGCCCTTCTCGAACTCGACGACACGGCCCGTTTCCACGGTATTCCGGTTGTCGTCGGGGCGGGAATGTCTCCGGGCCTGACCGGCCTGCTGGCGCGTCATCTTGTTGGGCAACTCGAGTCATGCGACGAAATCCATATTGCCATGCATGGCACTGCAGGCCCTGCGTGCGCGCGCCAGCATCACCGCGCCCTTGCCGGGCACGCACATGGGCTGCATGACAGTGAAACAGTCGTCAAGCCAGCGGGCTCCGGCCGTGAACTGTGTTGGTTTCCAGAACCAGTTGGTGCATACGACTGCTACCGGGCGGAGCTGCCGACACCGATGTTGCTCCACCAGAATTTCCCCGAGGTGCATCGAATCAGTGCGCGCGTGTCGGCGAACCGACGTGACCGTCTGACCGCCCGGCTTCCGATGCTGAGTCCACCTCACCGCGAGGGTGGCGTCGGAGCCGTTCGCGTCGAGGTGCGCGGCCGCGCTGCAATGGGAGAGCGAATCACGTTGATTGCTGGCGTTGCCGAACTGGTTGCAACGAGCGCGGCAGCGACGGCTACTGCTTTTGCCGGTGCGGCTCTTGACGGGCTGCTCCGCGCTGGCGTTGTCGCCAGCGGTGCTCCCGAACTCGACACACTCGGCCTCCTCCATACGATCGAACGACTCGGTGTCCGCCTCCAGGAGTTCACCGGTATTCCACACTCCAGCCCTGAGAAGAGGCCACGTGCATGAGACCACTGTTCTGACGTCCGACCGAACTGGCTGCACGATGCCGTGGCTACCCAACGGGAAGGTTGTTGCCATCGATGGTCGGGGTGAGTTCTTCGTCCGCCACCACCAGCACGCCGACCCGGCTGCTCCGACCGTGCTGCTTCTCCATGGTTGGACCGCGTCGAGTGACCTCCAATTCTTTACGGCCTACGAAGCGTTGGCCGACGTCTGTTCGTTCGTTGGTATCGATCATCGCGGTCATGGCCGTGGCCTTCGGACGCCGGACGACTTCACGTTGGAAGACTGTGCCGACGATGCCGCTGCCGTTGTACGCGAACTGGGGATCAGCGGTGTGATTGCGATCGGCTATTCCATGGGAGGCCCGATCTCGATGCTGCTGGCCCAACGCCATCCGAACCTCGTCACGGGGGTGATCATGCAGGCCACCGCCCTGGAGTGGAACGGCACGATGCGTGAGCGACTGCAGTGGAGGTTCCTCCCGCTCCTGGGGTCAGCTTTGCGGTCACGTGTGGCGGGTCGCTTCATGAAGCGTTTCCTGGAGAAAATGCTGGCTGACGGCCACTCGCTGAACAGTCTGGTCCCCTGGCTGCGTGGCGAGAGTCAGCGTGCAGACATCGGTGCTGTGACCGAGGCGGGCAAGGCGCTGGGCAAATATGACGCCACATCGTGGGCGTCATCACTCGGGATTCCTGCAGCGATGCTGATCACCGCGAACGATCGGCTCGTCCCGCCGCGCAAGCAGCGTGCGCTTGCCGAAGCCCTGGATGCCCAGACTCGCGAAATCGCCACCGACCACCTTGCTCCGTGGGAAGCCCCTGATCAGTTCGCGTCGGTGACTGTCGAACTGTTGTCGATGCTGACCGCATCACCCGAGAGCTGATTGACCTGGCGCGAGAGTTGGCCCATCATCTCGCTCATGTGGTCGAGACGATCACCGATGTCTTCGCCGGTCACCATGTCGGTCAGCGACACCCGGACGCTCGCGATTTCGCGTGCAAGGAACTCCGTGTCTGCTTGCGTCCGTTCGGCGACTTCACGGTCGGTCTCGGTGGTCACGCGGTCGCGTCGTTCCTGACGTGACTGCGCGAGCAAGATGAGCGGTGCCGCATAGGACGCTTGGATTGAGAGCACCAGGGTCAGCAGTACGAGGCCGCGGTCCCACGGGTCGAACTGCAAGTGGCTCGGGGCAAACGCGTTGTGGATGATCCACACGCTGACGACGATCGTTTGCCACACCAGGAAACGCGCCGTGCCCAAGAAGTTGGCAATCGATTCGGCGAAGCTACCGAAGGCATCGGAGTCGTACGTAACCCCCAGCCGTCGCCGAGAGCGCGGTGCAGTGAGATCTTCGCGTCGCTTCACGACGTGCTCACTTCGGGCGTGGGGCTCGGCTTGCGCCGGGTGCGCCAAGCCGGGCCGAGCATCCGATCGATCACGTCATCGACAGTAACGGCGCCCAGCAGGCGGCCAGCAGTGTCACAGACGGCAACAGCGAGCATGTCGTAGCTCGCCAGACGTTCGGCGACATCACGGTCAGAAGTGTCGGGCGCGACGATGGGTACATCGTCAAGCATCTGGCCGATTTCCATGTTTGGTGGTTCGCGCAGCAGACGTTGCATATGCACGATGCCGAGGAATTTGCCAGTTGGCGACTTGAACGGTGCGTTACATACGAACACCTGGGCGGCGATGCTGACGACCCAATCGGGGTGGCGTATTTGGGCAAGTGCTTCGGACACGGTGATGTGGGGGCCAAGGATGATGACCTCGGGCGTCATCAGGCCACCGGCCGTGCCCTCTTCGTAGGACAGTAGACGCCGGACGGTTTCAGCGTCCTCGTCGTCCATGACGTCGAGCATCTCCTGCCGCTTCGCCTCGGACATCTGGCCGAGGAGGTCGGCCAAATCATCGAAGTCCATCTCGTCAAAAACGCCTTCGAGCCGCCCGCTGTCGATGCTTTCAACGATGCGGACTTGCTCGGCCTCGGTCAGCTCCTCGAGGACATCGGCGAGCCGTTCGTCATCCATGGCTTCGGCAATCAGACGACGTTGTTCGTTGGGCAGCGAGCGGACGAACGCAGCGACCTCGGCTGGGTGGAAGTCGCGCAGACGGGCAGCCTCGGCCTGCATCTCAGTCGGCTGATCAAAGAGAGCCGGTACCTCTTCGAAGTCGACGAGTCGATACGTCGAACGTCGTCGCAGCGGGTTTTTCGCGGTGAGGCGGACCTTGTCGATTTCCCACCAGCTGGATCGGCCCTCAGTTTTGCGGCGCATCGCGATGTCGCTGACAATTTCCGGTCCGACCTTCCGATCGATCAGCTCGGCATTGATCAGCACCTCGCCGGGGCGGGGTTTGAACGGGTTGAGGTCGATGTCCCAGCTTTGCAACCGAGCGCCGTCGCTGTTGAGTTCGGCAATGCGGTTTGCGTTGACGAAGATGCGTCTGCGCTGGCTCGATGCAACGAAGCCGACGATGCGCGGTGGTGTGTCAGGCTCGCCGTTTGTGCCAGGTCGACCCGGGATCGCGACGAGATCCTCGATCCGTCCAATCGGCGAACCGCCGGCGTCGAGGAGCGGAAGCCGCAGCACACGAAACGCGTAGATCAGTTCGCCGGCCATTCCCGCAGGTTACTCGGGGTGCCAGACCAGCCTGGGTGTCTGCCCGTATCCTCTCGCCTTGTGCCGGACGTTGACGATCGAGACTCCGCGGATCCGACCCTGTCGACGCTGAAACGTCCACCGGTGTGGTGGCATCGCCATCTCGATTCCGAAGAACGCCAGCGTGTGATGGCTGAATTGGCTATTAAGCGGCAGGAGCACTGGGGCTTCCGCTTCACGACGATGCTGACGTTGTCGGTGGTGATTGCTGTGATGGGCCTGTCAGCTGACTCCGCGGCCGTCGTGATTGGTGCCATGTTGCTCGCGCCCCTGATGCAGCCGGTCTTGGCGACTGCAGCGTGCATTTCGATGGCGCTGTTCCGCAAGTCCTTACGATCGCTCGGCGTCGTCGCTCTCGCCACCCTTGGTTCGATCGCATTGTCCTACGTGCTGGCGGCATTGTTTGTGAATGGCGAATTACCGCGCGAGGTCACGAGCCGAACGGCTCCCGACATCCGTGACCTCGTCGTCGCCCTTGGAGCTGGCTTCGCCGGCGCGTATGCAACAGTCCGAAAGGACGCATCGTCATCGCTCCCAGGCGTGGCTGTGGCTGTGGCACTGGTTCCGCCGCTCGCCACTGTCGGGATCGCGTTGGAAGCTGGACAGATGACGTTTGCCCGAGGCGCGATGCTCCTCTACACAACCAACCTGGCCGCGATTGTCCTGGCGGGTGCGATCGTGTTCGTGGTGACCGGGTTCGTGCCGCCGAAACGTCTGGCAATGATGGGGACTCGTTCGCTTGCAGTCGGCATCGGCGTCGCAGCGTTGCTTGTGGCGATTGCCATCCCGCTCTATCGAGCCTCGACGTCCGCCGTCGAGGCCAGTGATCGACAGGTCCGAGCGCAGTCACTGGTGTCTGATTGGTTAGCCACCACTGAGACAATGAGCTCGGATATTACGTTTGACGGGGTTCGCATCTTCGTGAACGTGACGAGCTTCGAAGAGCCGATCGCCGAGCAGTCGATGGTCGAACTGATGCAGGCTGAGTTCGGTGCTGACAGGATCGTGTCGACGGCATGGGACAAGGTTGAACGTTTTTCGGCGACAACGACCACGACTGAACGACCGCCCTCCGAAGAAGAGCTTCGTCTCGTCCGAGTTCAGGCCGTCGTGCAGGCCTGGTTACTCGACGGCGGACCGCCCTCAGACCGTCGTCTCGACGCGCTGTCGGTCGAGGGGAACGTGGTTCGCGTTGATATCAGCGGTGTTGGCGATGCCCCGTCACTCCAGGCGCTTGGGGAGCGTCTCGATGCCGAGTTTGCTGAAACTCTGGTCGTCGAACTGACCTGGCTTGAGCGTCAGGAAGTGGGCCAAGGAGAGCCCGAGCCCACCCCGGACGAGGTCTTATCTCAGCGCGTCGGTGTGGTTGCCAGGTCCTGGGCGACAGACAACGGGTTGGTCGTGCAAAACCTCACGGTGATCAATGGGCAAGTCGTCCTCGAAGTGACCGGCCCCGTGCAACCCAACGCAGCTGGCGTGGTGCAAGCAATCGGTGAGCTCCTTGGCCCCGACAGGACCGTCCAGGTCCTTTTCACGCAACGCCTCGACATCACCACCACAACGACGACGACGACCACCACGATCCCCCAATTCCCGATCTAGCCAGGCGAGTAGAGCGCAACGAGCTTCACCTGGTGAAGAGAAGAGAGCCTGACATCGCACGCAATACAGACACGTAGGACCTGGGTGAGTCAGAGTGCGGCGACCTCCACGAGAGTGTCGGAGAAGGCGACGCCGCCGCCCCATTCGGTGAGGGTGTCGTTGGTGAGTGCGTTGGCGGCCTTGCCGTCGGGGTGATCTTTGGTCCACCAGCCCCACGGGATCGCGACCACGCCGGGCCGGAGTCGCGTCGAGATCTTCACGAGGAGCTGAACGGTCGCCCGTCCGTTCCACACGCGTGCCATTGCACCGTCGACGAGTTGCCGAGCAGCCGCGTCAGTAGCGTCGAGTTCGATGAACGGGCCACCCTCAGCGGGGCCGTGCTTCGGAAGGTGCGAGTACCCCGAGTTGAGAAACCGAGCATGGTGCTTCGGGGTGAGAAGCTGGAGTGGGTACAGCGCAACCAGTGCGGGGTCACCGCCGGGCCCCTCGTTGGGAGCGATGTAGGTTGGCACCCGGGGTTGACCCATTGCCTCGAGTTCGTCGGAGGCGAGATGGATGCGGCCTGATGGCGTGTCGAAGTCACCATCACCGAAGGGCCGACCGTCGGCCGGATATGGCGCTTCCTGCCACATTGTGTCGCGGAGCCCGTCGAGGTCGAGGTCGGGAGCGCCCTGACGCATCAGTGTCTCGTCGTCATCGAACAGCGCCGGCTCGGTGTAGCCCATTGCTCTGGCAAGCCGGCGGAAGAGCTCGGGATTACTGACGCACTCGCCAAGGGGAGGGATCGCCGCGTGGTTGTAGTTGGTGTGCAACGAACCCCAGGAGAACACGATGTCGTCGGCCTCGAGTTGGGTGGTCGCCGGGAGCACGATGTCGGCGTACTTTGCCGTGTCGGTCAGGAACTGCTCGTGTACGACGGTGAATACGTCGTCGCGCAGGAGGCCCTGCTTGATCAGTTCAGCATTGGGCGTCGTGACGACCGGGTTGCAGTTCCAGTTGACGAACGCATGCACGGCTGGGCCCTGCTCCTCACCGGCATGTGGGTGTGTGAGGATTTCGCCGAGCCGGCTCATGTTCAGTGTGCGGGAGTCGCTGGCTTCGAGGTCAGGTCGCAGAATCGCATCGACGTCCATTTGGCATTCGGTCCACGCGCCGGTGCTCTTCGAGACCCCGCCACCTCGTTCGGCCCAGGCGCCGGTGAGGGCGGGCAGGCAACTCAATATGCGGTGGAACATCGCACCGTTCTCGTGGTGCTCCGCCCCGATCAGGGTGCGGATCCCGGCAGGTCGAACGGTCGCGTAGTCGTGAGCAAGCTGGGTGATCACGTCGGCGGGCACGCCGCAAGCGTCAGCCGCGCGTTCGGGTGTCCAGTTGGCCACTTCGTCTTGGAGCTCGGAAAAGCCGAGGGTGTGGGCGTCGATCCACGCTTGATCGGTGAGCTCGTCGCGGATCAGCACGTGCATCATTGCGAGGATCATGGCGATGTCGGTGCCGGGGAGCGGCTGGATGAACTGGTCGCCCTGTGCTTCGTCGACGGCATCGGCGGTCAGGGTCCGGATCGGATCGATGACGACGAGCCGTGCTCCGTTGGCGCGGGCCGCTTCGATTGTCGGCCACAGGTGCCGGTTGGTGAGGCGAGTGTTCGTGCCCCAGAGGATCAGTAGCTTCGAATGCAGGTGCTGCATGGGGTCGATGCCGCGGGCCGAGCCCATTGTCTTGGCCATCCCCGCACCGACGGTGACGCCGCAGATGTTGCGATCGAGTTTGGTGGCGCCCATGTGGCCGAAGAAACGACCACTCAGCCCCATCAGCGCAAGCATGCTCTGGTTGCCGGCGTCGGAGTAGGGGAGGACAGCTTCGGGGCCGTATTTGTCGATGACCCGGTGGAGGTTGGTTGTAATTTCGGTGAGGGCGTCGTCCCAGCTGATCTGCTCGAACTCACCCGCGCCTTTTGGGCCGACCCGACGCATCGGATGCAGCAGGCGGTCGGGGGAGTAGACCCGATCGAGGAACCGGTTGACCTTTGGGCACAGTTCGCCCGCCGAATATGGATGGTCGGGATTACCGCGAAGCTTGACGGCAACGGGCCCGCTCGGGCGATCTTCGACCGTGACGGTCCAGCCACAAGAGTCAGGGCAGTCGTGGTGGCACGTGCCGTTGACGGTTCGGGTGGCGGCGGGCTTGAGCACGTCGGTCATGCATCAAGCGTACGACGGCCCGGCAGGCGCGGCTCTCGACATGTTCGAGCGGCGTGTCATGCTGGAACATAATGAGCTCCGATGTGACCCGCATGATCCTGATCCGCCACGGCCAGTCGGCCTCGAATGCGGGTGGGTGGTTGAGCGGTCAGGAAACCTGTGGTGGCCTGACCGATTTGGGCATTGCCCAGGCTGAAGCGCTACGCAAACGGCTTGCGGCTGACCCGTCGATGACACCTGATGTCGTGCTGGTGTCGACGATGCGCCGGGCGGTCCACACCGCCGAGATCATCTCCGAGCCGCTCGGGATCGTGCCGGAGCAGCACGCCGACCTGATGGAGCGCACCTCGGGCGAAGCCGAAGGCATGAAGATTGCCGAGTACACGGCAAAGTACGGCATCGCGCCGTGGACTGACTGGGAGAACCCGCTGTCGCCTGGTGGCGAGTCCGGTCACGACTTCGGTGAGCGTGTACTCACCGCGACCGATCGTGTCGTGAACGAGCATCGCGGTAAAACCGTCTGGGTGATCTGTCACGGAGGCGTCATCATGGTGTCGGCAGTTCGCCGGTGGCCCGGAGCTTCAATCGATCTCAGCAAGCTGCCCGTGACCAGCCCGCAGAACACGTCGGTCAGTGAATGGCACGTTGACGGTGAGAGCAACTGGCGGATGGCGAGCTTCAACGACCAGACCCATCTTGTCGGCATCACCAGCGGCGCAGCAAACATCACCGGCTGAGCAACCACACCGTGCTCGTCACGTTGCATTGTGGCTCGCCAAATCTCAGGCGGTGACGATGGCTCTGAGTTCGGGCCAGGCTGCTGCGAAGCCCGCATGGAGCGGAAGTGCTTCGACTTCGGTGGGTGTGCACCAGTCGACGGCGTCGGTTTCAAAGTTGATCGATGATCCGAATCGTTCGTCGACTTCGACCACGACCGTTGTATAGGCCCAGTCGGTGGCGGGTTGAAAGAGAACCTCACCGATCAGTCGTGGAGTGCCAACGATGTCACCGACTTCCTCAGAGGCTTCGCGCAGCGCTCCTTCGAGGGGCATTTCGCCCTGATCAAGTGCACCGCCGGCGCAGCTCCAGGTGCCACCCTCGTGGGCCATCTGCGATCGTTTCTGCATCATGACCAGAGGCCCGTTGTCTTCACGGACGACGAAGACGACGCCGGCTGCTCCGTAGATCCCCCAGCGCACGTGACCGTCGCTGCATCGCATGAATCCGTCGCCGGAACCCGGCCGTCTGTCATTGAGCACACCCTCACCCTGACACACCAAGGGCGTCCTGATCTCGTCCGATCACCAGTTGGGGAACAAAGTGGCTCGTTCGTGGTTGTATTCAATTCGTGAGCGACAACATGGACAACGAACAATTCGACCTTGTGATCATCGGATCAGGCTCCGGAAACTCGATTCCTGAGTACCTCAGCGACTGGAACATTGCCATCGTTGAGCGGGGTGTGTACGGCGGCACCTGCCTCAATGTGGGCTGCATCCCGTCCAAGATGTTCGTGCTCCCTGCCGACGCGGCACTTGCCGCAGGCAACGGCGCCAAGCTTGGCATCGATATGCAGTTCAACGGCGCTGACTTTCCGGCGATCCGCGACCGTGTGTTTGGACGAATCGACGAGATCTCCGCGGGTGGCCGGGAATACCGTGCGACTGGCAGTCCGAACGTCACGCTCTTCGAAGGAACCGCCTCGTTTGTTGGCGACAAGGTCTTCCGCATCGATATGAACGACGGCAACCGATGCACGATCAGCGGCGACAAAGTTTTGCTTGCTGCCGGAGCGCGCCCCGTTGTGCCACAGATCTCGGGCCTCACCCAGGTGGGCTTCCACACGTCTGACACGATCATGCGTCTTGACGATCTACCGAAGCGCCTCGGCATTATTGGTGGCGGTTTTATCGCCGTCGAGATGGGCCACGTGTTCTCGGGCCTTGGCTCTGACGTCACGCTGTTCAACCGGTCGAACACGCTGCTGCGCGGGTTCGACCAGGACATCGCCGAGCGCTTCACCGAGATATTCGGCGGCCGCGTCAACCTGCGCCTCGGTGTCGTGCCAACCCATGTCGGGCGCACCGCTGAGGGCATTGCCCTGACGGTAGGTGCTGAGACGGTGATCGTCGACGAACTGCTCGTAGCCACCGGGCGTGAGCCGAATAGCGATCTCGTTGACGTCCGGTCCGGTGGCCTTGAATGCCACGACCGCGGCACCGTTGTTGTCGACGACACGATGGCGACCACCGTCGAGAATGTCTGGGCGATCGGCGACATTGCCAACAATTACCAGCTCAAGCACTTGGCCAACGCCGAAGCCGCTGTGGCGTTCTGGAACATTGCCCACCCCAACGATGTCCGCCATCAGAGCTACAAGGCAGTTCCCGGAGCGGTGTTCTCCAACCCCCAGGTCGCCAGCGTCGGCCTGACCGAGCAAGAAGCGGTTGCCCAGGGGATTCCGTTCAAGGTGGGCAAGCGTGACTACGCCGGTACTGCATACGGCTGGGCAATCGTCGACGAGACCAGCTTTGCCAAGGTGCTCGTCAACACCGAGACCGGCCTGATCATTGGCGCTCACATTCTCGGCCCTCAGGCTGCGTCGCTGATCCAGCCGATTATCCAGGCAATGGAATTCGACCAGCGCGCTGAAGACGTTGCTCGTAAGGTGTTTTACATCCATCCGGCGCTCACCGAAGTCGTGGAGAACGCCATCCTTGAAGCACTCTGACGGTACCGACGACCGCAACGCCGTGGCCGCTCCCGAGTTGCTACGTGCCGAAGTTGACACTTCGATGGCATTGCGCCGAGCATGGGCCAATGAATGACACGCATGTTGCACCGTTGACCGGTCCAATCCTGTCGGTCGCGCCGTTCCCAGCGACGGCGCCGACGGGTTTCGTCGAGCACACGTACGAACAGCAGTGGACAATTGGACGGCCTCGTGCCGCTGTATGGGACTGGCTCTGCGACCCTGCCACGTTCACCGACGGACAGATCCCTCCGTTTCGAGTTGAGTTCTTGACCAACGCCGCGGGTCAGACCGGCTTCTCCGAGGGTGTGTACAACGCGCACGTCGGCCCGTTCATGTCCTTTTCCGGCGTGCTGGGGTCCATCGTCCACGAGCGATACCGCGACCTGCAGTACTTCTACGGCAGCTACGCGGTGAGCCACGCCTTGTTTCGGCCGACTCGTCTGCAGTTCTGGCTTGACGACGGCCCGGACGATACGTCGACCGTGTTGCACCTTCGGCTCGACACCTACGTCCGTAGTCGTGCAGTTGGGTCGTGGGAGAAGTTGATGGGCATTTTCTGGAAGCGGTTTGGCCGATGGTGTGAGAAAGCGATCCCGAACAACTGGCTTCGGTAGCGTTCCGATGGATGGCTGCTTCGTCTGCACCCCCCGCCCTGCCGCCGTTCAACGCATCGGAAATTACTGCGATCAGAGCCGCGACTCCCGGGTGTTCCGATGAACTGATTCATCTCAATCATGCGGGCTCGTCGCTCCCCGCCCAGTTGGTGCTCGATGCGCAACTGGGCCACCTGCAGCGTGAAGCGGTGATTGGCGGCTACGAGGCCGCTGCGGAGGCTGCCCAACGAACCCGGGCGACGCACGCTTCCATTGCTCGCCTCATTGGTGCAGACCCGTCCGAGATCGCCCGTTTCGGTAGTGCCGCCGAAGCGTGGATGGCGGCTTTCTGGTCGATCCCGATGGCTGCGGGACAACGGATCATCGTGCACGACCACGAGTACGGCGCGAATGCGATTGCTTTCATTCACGCCGCGAAGACTCGCGGTGTCACTATCGATCGTGTGCCCAGTGATGAGCACGGTCAGGTGTCGGTCGACGCGCTGGCCGAGCGGCTCCAGCGCGCCGATGACGTCGCCCTTGTGTCACTCACGCACGTTCCGACCAACGGTGGGCTCGTTAATCCGGCTGCTGCCATCGGCCAACTCACTCGAGCAGCCGATGTGCCGTTCCTTATCGACGCCTGCCAAAGCATTGGGCAACTCGATATCGACGTCGATGAGATTGGTTGCGACTTCCTGTCAGCGACCGGCCGGAAGTATCTCCGCGGCCCGCGAGGCACCGGCCTCCTCTATGCCCGGACATCGATCCTCGACCGGGTGACACCGTCGCAGCCTGATCACCACGGTGCCGATTGGTCGAGCACCAACGACTACACATTCGCTGCCGGTGCGCAGCGATTCGAGTACTGGGAGTTCAGTCACGCCGGTTGGCTTGGGCTGGGTGCAGCGGTCGATGTTGCCCTCGAATTGGGGCTTGATCGAATCGAGATGACCGTGGCCGAGCGCGCCAATCAGCTGCGAACAATGCTGACCGATCTCGGATTGACTGTTTACGACGAAGGTTTGCAGCGCTGCGGCATTGTGACAACAGCTTCCCCGAACATCGCGTCGGCGGATCTCAGGGCAGCGTTGAGTCGCCGATCAATCAATGCCTCGACGACCTCGGTTGGCTCATCGCGCTACGACGTCGAACGACGGAACCTGCCCGACATGCTCAGGCTGTCGGTCCACTGCACCACCACCGTTGACGAGATCGAACGGACTGTCGCTGTGTTGACCTCGATTCTTCGAAACTGACATCGCAGCGACGCGCTCACGCGTCGAAACAGTCTCCATTGTGGCGGGGGCCGGTTTCCTGCGTCTGGCTTATTTTGGGCGCGTGCCCTACAATGAGCTCATGAGTGTTCCGACAAAGAACTGGGCCGGCAACCAGCAGTGCCACCCTCAGAGCCTGCACGAGCCAACCAGCGTCGACGAGGTGTCGCGGATTGTCGGTGCGGCACATGCCGCTGGCGAGCAGGTCAAGGTGATCGCTGGAGGTCACTCGTTCACTGACGCCGCAATGACGCACGGTCATCTCCTGTCGCTCGACAAGATGAAGCGGGTCATCTCCACTGACGGCAATGACGTCACGGTGCAGGCCGGCATCCGGTTGTTTGACCTCAACGACGAGTTGGCGAAGCGCGGCCTGGCACTCCCGAACCTCGGCGACATTGCTTACCAGTCGATTGCCGGTGCCACGTCGACCGCAACCCACGGCACCGGCGCCGGCCACGGCAACATCGCCACTCGGATTGTCGGCATTGAACTCGTTACCGGTGACGGCACGATCCGCCGCGCTGACGAGGCCAACGATCCCGAACTCCTCCGCGTCGCACGCGTCGGTGTCGGTTCACTCGGCATTCTCACCGAGGTCACCATTCGTTGTGTGCCGGCCTTCAATTTGCACGCGGTCGAAACGATTGAGACGCTCGCCGATGTCGTCGCTGATTTCCATGGCGTGATGCACTCGACTGACCATGCAGAGTTCTTCTGGATGCCAGGTGCTCGCAGGTGCATGGTCAAGCGCAACACAATTACCGATCGCCCTGCTGACCCGCAGTCAAAGATTGGCTACATCAAAGACAAGTGGATTGCGGAGAACCTGGCGTTCGGTACGGTCTGCCGCGTCGCCCGGAGCTTTCCTTCGCTCGCACCAAAGGTCGCCAAGGCGATCACGTCGTCGGCAGGCGGGCGTGAAACGCTCGACCGGAGCGACAAGGTCTTCTGCAGCCCCCGCAAAGTGCGGTTTCTTGAAATGGAGTACGGCGTACCGTTTGATGCTGTGCCAGATGCACTCGGTCGCATCGATGCGCTGATCAAGACATTGCCGGTGAAACCGATTTTTCCCATCGAAGTCCGGGCCTCAGCTGCCGACAACATTCCGCTGTCGACGGCCAATAGTCGGGCCTCGGGTTGGATTGCAGTCCACCAATACAAGGGCATGCCGTACGAGGCCTACTTCCAAGGCGTTGAGCAAATCATGAACGATTACTCCGGCCGGCCGCACTGGGGCAAGATGCATTACCAGTCGTCGCACACGCTGCGTGCTCGCTACCCCGAGTGGGACACGTTCCAAAAGTGGCGCGCCGAGCTCGACCCGGCTGGGACGTTCCGCAACACTTACACCGATCGCGTGCTTGGCGGCCTGTGATCTGAAATCGGTGTGCTTCTCAGTTCAGCGGGGGATGCACTGGCCGACGTCGACTGGATTGCGGTTGGCGGTGACGTCGGGAGAAATCGCAGTGCCGTCGACAACTGCGCTGGGAAGGTCGATTGCCCAGGCCCGCCCATCGACACGATTGCTGCGCGCCCAGACGATGCCGGCGCCTCCTCCTGGGAGCACGACCATCGCCCCAGAGTCGCCTGTATCGATCGAGCTCTCGAGTTCGAAGCCGTCCCGAATGACCTTGCGTTCGAGGTAGATGTCGGTCGTCGAGATGTTTGCCTCACGGACGACACGAACGTCGACCTGCTCGATCTCCATAACGCCATCGCGTTCTCGGATTCGAACGAGGACGCCGACTTCGTTTTCACGAGCTTCAGTGGAACGAATCGTCAGTGGGATTCCGAGCGCTGTGGCAGGTCGTAGAACGGCGAGGTCGAGGTCGGGGTCGAACAGGACGACCTCGGCAGCGGCACGTTCGCCATCGCGATCGATCACCTCTACCGACGTCGACCCCGCGACGACATGTGCCGCAGTCACGATGTCACCGCCGGAGATGACGGTTCCGGTTCCAAAACCAATGCGAGGCCCGCAGCCGTCGGCGCGAACATCGACGGCTGCTGCTACGGCAGCCTGGGCATCGACCATCGGCGGAGCCATCGAATCGGCCGGTGACGAAACTGTTCCCTTGGTGCGGTCCGCAGCACAGCCAACGACGAGCAGTGTAAGTACCAGCCCCCAGGCTCCTCGCGGCACGTTGCACGACATCGAACATGACCGTAGTTCGTTCATCCTTTTGTACTGGGTGCGCCTGCACATCTGTAACTCGTCAGCACGAACACCGGGCACAACGACGCGGGCCTAATGCGGTAACACCCGCAGCCATTGAAGCACTCAATGTCGAGGTGGCTCGCGCCAAAGATATTTTCGCCTCACAGACCCTCGCCGAAAGAGAGGCCGATTCGGGCTGCGGCGGCTGGCGTGTCCAAGACGTGGTGCAGCACGGTGCAGCACATGGCTGCGACGTTCCAGACGATCGTTGCCGCAGTGGCTGCATTACAAGAAGCGCCGATAGCCGACACCGTTGTCCCGCTCTCCGACTTCGTGTCATGGGGGACGAAGCGAGCCAACCGGCGAGGAACCAGCACCGGCAACGTTCGCGTCGTTGCTGTGCTCGATGCCATCAACATCATCTGCCCGCGTCGATTGGGCGAACTGATTTCGCTCAGATGCGGCGGCGGAGCTCCACGTAGACCGCGTCGCCTGCGAGCGCAGTAATTTCGTCGCGGAGCGAGTCGATTACTTGCTCGGTGCCGGAGTAAGCCTCGCCGCCTTCGGACCGCTCGGTGCAGCACCAG
>JBLIMF010000017.1:0-24689 GCA_047638615.1 Gammaproteobacteria bacterium | reverse complement strand
TTCATTGAACGAAGAAGTCCCATCTGCATATAGCCAGCAGGTAGGCGAGCGCCTCCGAGTGATCCGAAAGCAGAAGCGACTTTCTTTGCAAGAGGTCGAAGCGCGATCGGCTCAGGAGTTCAAGGCATCTGTGCTCGGTGCTTACGAACGGGGCGAGCGAGCGCTGTCGGTCCCGAGGCTCGACCGCCTTGCACAGTTCTACAGCGTCCCAATCGAGCAGCTCCTCCCTCGTGGGATCATGGGCTCTGAAGCTGCGGCGGTCGCCGCGAAGCTGAACCAGAAGCTGGCAATCGATGTGTCCAAGCTGGTGGAGCTCGCCGGTCCGCCGTTCGAGATGCTCGCCCGTTATCTGCGCCTCATTCAGGTGCAGCGGCAAGACTTCAACGGCCGTGTTATCACCGTACGCGGCGGTGACATCCGTGCGATTGCAGCAATGCTCGACGTTCCCGTCGACCAGATCGGGGGTCGGCTTGCGGCACTTGATTTGTTATTCAAGCCGCTCTGATTCGCAACGATTATCTCGATCTGAAATGCTTCGATTGTGACCACGTGGGGCGAAGCTGGATTTTCTGACATGTTCGGTGCGTACCTCCATATTCCGTTCTGCGCGTCGAAGTGCGACTACTGCGCGTTTGCGACATGGACCGACCGTCACCATTTGACTGATGTGTACCTCGACGCGCTCGGTACGGAAATCGAACGAGCCGTCGCTGGTGGCATGCCGCTGGCCGACACCGTCTTCGTCGGCGGGGGAACTCCGACTCTGGTCCCACCGGAGCGACTCGCTGCGGCTATCGCCCTGATCCCGAAGGCCCCGAATGCCGAGGTTACGGTTGAGTGCAATCCAGACGACGTCACGCCGGAAATGCTGCGGGCCTTCGTCGATGGTGGCGTTAATCGCGTGAGCATCGGGGTGCAGTCAATGTCGGCTCACGTCCTCACATCGTTGGGCCGGACTCACGACAGCGACAACGTTGTGCGGGCAATCGAGGCAGTTCGCTCGGTTGGCCTGCCGACCTTTAACCTCGACATCATTTACGGAGCAGCAGGAGAGTCAATCAGCGACTGGGAAGAGACTGTCGAGGGCGTATTGAGTCACCAGCCGCCACACGTGTCCGCTTACGGCCTCACCGTCGAGGCCGGGACGCCGCTCGCTGTTCAGCCGGCTCGGCACCCTGACGATGACGACCAGGCCGACAAGTACGAGTTGGTCGACGAGCGGTTCGCCACGGAGGGCCTGATCAACTACGAGGTGTCCAACTGGGCGCGGCCCGGTCACGAGTCGAAACACAACTTCCTTTATTGGCGGCAGCAGAACTACCGGGGTTTTGGTTGTGCTGCGCACTCGCATCACGATGGCCGGCGATGGTGGAATGTCCGGACGCCTGACCGTTACATCGACCTTGTCGAAGCAGGGGAGTCTGTTGAAGCCGCATCAGAGACTCTCGACGCTGATGTTCGTCGGATCGAAGGCCAGCAGCTGGTTTTGAGGACGCGGGACGGCATCGAGCGCTCAGCATTCGATGAATCGACGATCGAACTGCTCGATGGGATGCTTGTTCCGCATGCTGACGATGCTGATCGTGTCGTGCTTACTCGTTCGGGCCGGTTGATGGCCAATGAGATTTCCATGCGTCTGCGCGACTGAGCTACCCGCCCTTGGGCGGCCGATAGAAGACGCTCGGGGAGGCGGCCTGCTACCGGGGCCGATCAGCGCGATGGCAACAGCAGTGACTCCCAAGATGAAGACGTACTCCCAGCCCTCGTCGAGGACGAAAAAACTTAACGCGAGATGCACGGTGACAGCAGCAATCGTCATCGGGCCGACCAAGCCCAGTGCGGCGAAGCTGGTCAACAGGTCGGCAGCCAGAAAGAGGCCTGTCAATACTCCGCCACCGGCCGCGAACCGGGCGTGTATGGCGCCAGGTCGTATCCCCATGCTGTCGAACCAGCCGGCCACGCCATCGAGGCCAGACATGTACTTGTTCGCACCGTGGGCGGCCGATGTGAGGCCGAGCGCGACCCGGAGGAGGAAGAGGGCGAGGTCATATTCGGTCACCCGCCTACCGGAGTCAGATGTGGTGATCAGAAAACACGTCGAAATCGAGTGTGGGGACGGCCTCAGCAACTGGTATCTTGTCTGCCGCTACGGGCGCGTAGCTCAGTTGGTTAGAGCGCTACCATGACACGGTAGAGGTCCCGGGTTCGAATCCCGTCGTGCCCACAAGATTGAAGGCCTGCGTACCTCGGTACCAGGTCTTTTTTCGTTGTCGGGCTCTGTTTGGATCAGCGTTCGTTGTCGCCGAAGCGGTATTCGTGTGTGAGGTCGTTCAACCGCTGCAAGACGTCGGCGGCGAGCGGCGTTTCGAGCGCTGCGACTGATGCAGTGAGTTGTTCGGGCCGACTGGCACCGAGAATCGGCGAGGTGACGACCGGGTTGGCCAGGACCCAGCGGACAGCCAGGGTCGTCATTGGAACGCCAGCATCTTCGGCGATCTGCTGGAATGCGTCGACAGTCCGGAGCTTGGCATCATCCCAGTACCGCTCTCGGTAGCGCTCGGCCGCCGTTCCCAGGGTGAAGCGGGTGCCTTCGGTCGGGGTGCCCCGGT
Organism: Gammaproteobacteria bacterium; assembly: GCA_047638615.1. Taxonomy (GTDB): domain Bacteria; phylum Actinomycetota; class Acidimicrobiia; order Acidimicrobiales; family Ilumatobacteraceae; genus Ilumatobacter_A. The sequence goes on along the minus strand of JBLIMF010000017.1, from coordinate 22,080 downwards.
GTTTGCCCGTGAGGAGCCCGCCGGCCAGTGGGTTGTAGGGCATGACCGCAAGACCTTCCTCGGCGCAGAGCGGGAAGAGTTCTCGTTCGTTTTCCCGAAACAGGAGATTGTAGCGAGGCTGCACACTCTCGAATTTGCAGAGGCCCAGCGCCTCGCTGCGGCCGATCGCTCGGGCAATCCGCCACGCCATCATGTTCGAGCAGCCGACGTAGCGGACCTTGCCCGAGCGCACCAGATCGTCCAAGGCGCTCAGCGTCTCCTCGATCGGCGTCGTGGGATCCCATGCATGCAGCTGGTACAGATCGAGGTAGTCGGTCTGCAAACGCCGCAGCGATGCCTCGATCGAGCGCACGATGTTGTGGCGGCTGTTACCCGCATTCCATGGCTGCTTACCGGTCGGGAAGAAGCATTTGCTGGCAAGGATGAACTCGTCGCGTCGGCCGCGCATCCAGTCGCCGATGATGGTTTCCGTGGCGCCCATCGATGCAAACGTGCCAGCATTCGGATACATGTCAGCGGTGTCGAAAAACGTGATGCCCGCGTCGGCCGCCACGTCCATGATCTCGAACGACGTCTCGCGATCGGCCTGGAAGCCGAACGTCATCGTTCCAAGACAGAGGCGGGAGACTTTGAGGCCAGTTCGGCCGAATCGCACATGTTCCATGAACCAAGAGTAGGGCCAGGCCACCTCCGTCGTGGACCTGGCCGAATACGCTGATGACTTGATGGAACAGTTTCGTCCAGTGCACGTTGTGCAAGAAGACGCCGACCTGGCGTTGGCCCTACGCAAGGGCGACGAGGCAGCTGTCCGTGCGATGTACGAGCGTTTCGGTGGACTGGTTTTTACGGTGGCGAATCGCATGTTGCAAGATTGGCAGCGGGCAGAAGAAGTCACCCAACACGTTTTTCTGCAGGCATGGCGCAACGCTGAGCAGTTGGAGCCGGGGCGTGATTTCGCTCCGTGGCTGGCGACCATTGCGCGGCGCTCAGCAATCGACTTGCTGCATCGCGAGCAGCGTCGGCCTGCTGGATCACTCGACGTTGCCGATCCGGTTGACTCTGCACTGGTCACGCCGCCCCCGAGCGCCGAACAGATCGAAACGGTGTGGAGCGTGAGCGCTGCTATCGGGGCCCTCGAACCTGATGAACGGCAGATTGTCAAGATGCAGCACATCGACGGCCACACGCATGCAGAAATCGCCGAACGGCTGGACATCGCCGTCGGCACCGTCAAGTCGCGATCCCATCGGGCCCATCGGCGCCTGGCAAACCGACTTGCCCACCTGAAGGAGTTCAACTCGTGAGCCGGGCACTGATCTGCGAACCGAACACTCTTGAACGACGTATTGAACAGTGGAAGCTGATGACACTCTCAACGAACGGGTTGGCGATGAACTGGGTGCGGCAATGAGTGAGCACGACAACATAGGCGAGTCCGATCGTGAGCCCAGCCCAGAGTTCGGCGCAGAGTTCGGCACAGAGTTCGGTGCGCAGACCAGCGCGCAGATCAGCGCATTGCTGGCCGATCCGACGATGTGGGATGTACCGAGTGACGAGCTCGGCAACCGCATTGTTCACGCCATCAGTTCGGAATCGGTCGACGCGCCGGAAACGTTCGCAGCCCCATCGGGCCCACGCGGTCGCCGCACCTGGGCGAGGCCGGCGCTCCTCGGGGCAGCGGCAGCAATCACTTTCTTGTTCGGCGGCCTGGTGGTGCTCAGTGGGCTCAGTGGCGTCGAAGACGTCGACTCGTTTTCAGCCAAATTGGTGCCGACCGGGCTGATTAGCGACCAATCTGGCGATATCACGGTGACGTCGTTCGACTCCGGTTTGCGCATCGAACTCGACGCAGCGAGCCTGCCCCGCCGGGACAACGGTTCGTTCTACGAAGGCTGGCTGAAGACAGTTGACGGCGATCTCTTTCCGGTTGGAACCTTCCACGACGGCGTCGACGTGACTCTTTGGGCCGGCGTCGAACTCGATCGCGTCGAACTGTTCACGATCACACTTGAGGAAGCCGCTGGGCCAAACGATCCAGGCCAGGGATCTTCAGGTGACGTCGTCCTCCGCGCCGAGGTGAATCTCTAGAGCATCCGCCATGACGATGCCCTGCGTTTCAGCGAGGTTCGCGTGGCAGGCCGAGGACACGCTCGCCAAGGATGTTGCGCATGATGTTCGACGTGCCACCCATGATCGTGTAACCGGGCCCGTACGCAATGCCCTTGGTGACCTCGTCCCAGAGCATCGCGTCGGCGCCGAAGGTCTTCGCAACAAAGTCGGCGACCTTTATCTCGTGTTCGGTGCAGAAGCATTTTGTTGCCGCTGAGAAGCCGGTGGGCGCCTGGCGGAGTACCTCACGAGTGACCAGGATGCGACCGAGCCGGTAGCCGATCTCGAGATCGGCGATCTCCTGCCGGACGCAAAGATCGCTCGTGTCGGCACGCCTGAGCGCAAGGTCGTACAGGGCCTTGTTCGACACGAGGCGGTCGATGCCGCCACGTTCGTGTTCGAGCTGCACCATCGTTTGTTTGAAGGCGTTGCCCTCGACACCGACGAGGTTGACGGCAGGCACCCGAGCGTCGGTGAAATACACCTCACAGAAGTGACGGTTGGTCGTCATGTCGGTGATTGGACGGACCTCGATACCGGGCGTATCCATCGGAACGATGATTTCGCTGATGCCGCGGTGTGGTGGGCCTGACGCATCGGTGCGGCAGATGAGGTAGCAGTAGTCGGCATCGTCACCGAAGCTCGTCCAGATTTTCTGGCCGTTGATAATGAAGTCGTCGCCATCACGAACGGCACTCGTCGAGAGCGATGCGAGATCGGAACCAGAATCGGGCTCAGACATGCCGATACACCAGGTGGTGTCGCCTTTGAGCATGTTCGGCAAGAATTCGGCCTGCTGATCGGCCGTGCCGTAGGCGATGAGCGTCGGGCCCATCTGGCGGTCGGCGAACCACATGGCGGCGATCGGTGCACCCGCAGCAATCAACTCTTCGCCGACGATGAGGCGATCGATTGGCGGACGGCCACCACCGCCGAATTCCGTGGGCCAGCACATGCCCACCCAACCGAGCGCTCCGAGGTCGCGGGCGAATTCTTTCGAGTAGCCATTGATCCAGGAATCGTTGTGCCGGCCGTACTTGGCAACGGCATCGGCAGCAACCTGACGTGCCTGCTCGCGGAGTGCGTTCTGTTCGGGGGTCCAGTCGAAGTCCATTGAATCCCACGATACGACGAGAGTGACGAGCTGGCCTCACTGACGTCTTGACTCACCACTTCATTTGGTTCGCGTACTGTGATCCGGGGCTGCGATCGGTGGCAGTGTGCGCTACGATAAAGACAAGTTGCAGACAAGTTCCGTCTGCTCGTCAGTGCCCGCACACAGGTTCGGAGACCCCATGAGTAACTCGAAGATCATCTACACGTTCACCGACGAAGCGCCTGCACTTGCCACGTATTCGTTGTTTCCGGTTATCGAGGCCTTCGCTGGTGCGGCCGACGTCGATGTCGAGACACGCGACATCTCGCTCGCTGCCCGAATCCTGTCCGCATTCCCGGACCGCCTCACCGAGGGGCAGCGTGTTGTTGATGCACTCGCCGAACTCGGTGAAATGGCGCTGACACCGGAAGCGAATATCATCAAGCTCCCGAACATCTCCGCATCGGTACCGCAGCTCAAGGCAGCGATCACCGAACTTCAGTCGCAGGGGTTCGACCTGCCCGACTACCCGGACGATGCCAAGACCGACGATGAGCAGGCAATCAAGGCGGCATACGGCGCCACGATGGGCTCGGCAGTAAACCCGGTGCTTCGCCAGGGCAACTCCGATCGGCGTGCGCCGAAGGCCGTCAAAGACTACGCCAAAGCCAATCCGCACTCGATGGGCATCTGGTCGAACGAATCGAAGAGCCACGTCGCCACCATGACCGACGGCGATTTCGCACACAACGAACTGTCAGTCACGATGTCTGACGCCGGCGCCCTTCGTATCGAGCACGTCGCTGTTGACGGTTCGGTGACAGTGCTCAAGGAATCCATTCCGGTGCTTGCCGACGAGGTGATCGACTCCTCTGTGATGAGCGTCGCGGTCCTCCGCTCGTTCCTCAATGCACAGATCGCTGATGCCAAGGACCAGGGTGTGTTGTTCTCGCTACACCTGAAGGCGACGATGATGAAGGTGTCTGACCCGATCATCTTCGGCCATGCCGTGCGGGCGTACTTCTCTGACGTCTTCGCGAAGCACGGTGGGGCACTCGCCGAAGCTGGCGCCAACCCCAACAATGGTCTTGGTAACGTGATTTCGTCGTTGTCGAATCTCTCTGCCGACAAGCAAGCCGAGATCGAGGCTGACATCGCGGCAGCGATCGAGAACGGTCCAGACCTCGCCATGGTTGACTCGGACAACGGCATCACCAATCTCCACGTGCCGAGCGACGTGATCGTTGATGCTTCGATGCCCGCAATGATCCGTACGTCGGGCCAGATGTGGAACGCTGCAGGGGATCTGCAAGATGTCAAAGCCACCATCCCCGACAGCAGCTACGCCGGCATCTACCAGGTGGTTATCGACGACTGCATCGCAAACGGGGCGTATGACCCGACCACGATGGGTACCGTGCCGAACGTCGGCCTGATGGCGCAAAAGGCCGAAGAGTACGGAAGCCACGACAAGACCTTCGAAGCCCCGGCGGCCGGTTCCATCCGCGTCGTCGACGCTGCGTCGGGTGCCACCGTCATGGAGCAATTGGTCTCCGAGGGCGACATCTTCCGTGCCTGTCAGGTGAAAGACGAGCCGATTCGTGATTGGGTGCGCCTCGCCGTCAGCCGCGCCCGTGCCACCGGCTCCCCTGCCGTGTTCTGGCTCGATGCCAACCGCGCCCACGATGCGCAGCTGATCACCAAGGTCACCACATATCTCGCCGATCGTGACCTCGTGGGAAGCATCGAGGGCCTGACGATCGAGATCATGTCGCCGATTGACGCCACCAAGTACTCCGTCGACCGAATGCGGGCCGGAGAAGACACCATCTCGGTCACCGGCAACGTGCTGCGTGACTACAACACCGACCTCTTTCCGATTCTCGAACTCGGCACCAGCGCCAAGATGCTGTCGATCGTCCCGCTTCTCAACGGTGGCGGGCTCTTCGAGACTGGTGCAGGAGGTTCTGCCCCGAAGCACGTTCAGCAGTTGGTGAAGGAGAACTACCTGCGTTGGGACTCCCTCGGTGAGTTCCTTGCGATCGCCGTGTCGCTTGAGCATTTCGCCGAAGTGACCGGCAACGAATCAGCCAAGATTCTCGGTGACACGCTCGACGCGGCGACTGGCCTGTTGCTGTCGAACGGGAAGTCGCCGGCCCGTCGGCTTGGCAGCCTCGACAACCGCGGCAGCCATTTCTATATCGCCATGTACTGGGCGCAGGCGCTTGCTGGGCAGACCAACGACGTTGCGCTCGCTGCCAAATTTGCACCGCTGGCTGCGGCGCTCGCCGACAACGAGCAGACCATCGTCGAGGAGCTTGGCGCTGTGCAGGGAAGCCCCGCTGACATCGGCGGCTACTTCTGCCCTGACGCTGTTAAGGCTCGGGCCATCATGCGCCCCTCGGATACCTTCAACGCGATCCTTGCCACCCTCTGACGCGTGGTGGGCGCCGCCCCACTGGCCACCGACCGAGGCGCGAACGCTCGACATAGTGCATCGTTAGGCTGACAGGACATGGGCACCAGCCGCCAGATATTGCTCGGCCTGATGCTCGCAGCGTCCGTCATCGTGAGTCTGGGAGCCGCTCCGGCAGTTGCCGCAGGCGAGATGTCCACCAAGTTGGTGGCAGTCAAACCGTGTCGTCTGCTCGACACGAGGGAGGGCGATAGCGTCCGGCTCGCGGCTGGCTCGACGACGCGGGTGGATGTCGCGACGCGGTGCAACGTCCCCGAGGAGGCTGCGGCGGCTGCCGTCACGCTGACAGCTGTGCAGCCAAGTGCCAGAGGTTTTCTCGCCGTCACCCCAAGCGGTCCTGCGGAGACGGCTCGTGAGGCAACTTCTGCGCTGAATTACTCGGTGGGGGAAGTGCGATCCATCTCCCAATTTTACGCGCTCGGTTCTGGTGGACTCGACGTGTTCACGCTGGCGTCGACCGACATGGTCGTCGACGTAACTGCCTATTTTGTCGCTGCAACGAGCGCCACCGATGGTCGGTTCATGGTGCAGGACCCGGTACGCGTGCTCGATACCCGTGAGGCTGGCGGTCCGTTCATTGCAAAATCAACTCGAACTGTCGATCTTCAGGTCCCGACCGGGGCCACAGCAGCAATGGTCAACGTGGCGTCGGTCGGGTCTACAACCAGAAGCGGCGATGCTGTCTGTGGATTCGATCGGCGATGTCCGTGCGACGAACGTTCTGGTCCCTGTCGAGGACGGAACGATTCAGCTGTTCGCCTTCACTCAGTCCGATGTCGTTGTTGATGTCAGCGGCTGGGTGACGGGAACGAACTCCGAGGCGTCATCTGTGGGCTTGTTTGTTCCCCTTGAACCGTTCCGGGCGCTCGACACTCGCGAGAGCGGAACTCGAATCTGGAAGGGCGGCGAGATCGAATACAACCCATTCCCGAGCGCTGGTGCGCTTGCTCTCAGTGGCGTCGCAGTCAACAATTTGCAGCGGGGTTGGCTCGCCATCCGACCAGCCGGCCAACCGGATCAGGCGCAGCAGACCTCGAGTCTGAACGTCGAAGACCTCGACGGGGTTGTCGCGAACTCTGTCGTCGTTTCGAACTCGACTCGAGGAGTTTCCGTGTACTCAGCCATGTCGACTCATTTCGTGTCTGATGTGACCGGCTACTTCACCGGGACCCCGGTCGCAGCCACCGAGGCTGTCCCGCAGCACCTCGAATCGGTTCATGTTCCACGCAACGTCGTCATAATCTCCGATTCTGCGATGGCGGGGCTGCGCTGGAACGGCGCCTTTCGAGCCTTGCGAGGCGCGAACTTTGACACGCTGTTGGAGTCTTGCCGCCGCCTCGTCTACCCGTCGTGCCCGGGCCGGGAGGGGTATCGCCCTCTGACTGCGCTCAATGAGATCATTGCGCTCCCCGCTGCTGCTGAGCGAGATGTTCTGACCCGATGTTCAGGTCTGGAATCACGACCTCTATACCCGCAACGCCCAGTCGTGGTTCGCTTTCGATGGTGTGCATCAGCGCATCGCTGGTTCCCTGGGAGCGGCGGATTGGATCAGCCGCCACTTGGCCTACATGGACGATCAACCATGCCCAATGCCATATCAGCCTGGTCAGCCGATCGAGACGCAGTGCTCAAACCCTGATGGGCTTCCCGCGGTGCTCGGTCTGCCAAATGTGATTGGCCTGTACGGCTGACCGCGTCATGACGTTGAACGGCGGTTGACGGACTCGCGTCCGATCGGGCCGCCATCGCTGGTGGGCCGTCAACGGGAGCGGCTCTCGACAACCTCGGTCGGCGGCACCACCCGCCGCCGGGCTTAGCGGTTGGCGAGGTCGATGTAGTGGCGCTCGTCGGGGCCGGCGTACCACTGACGGGGACGGCTGATCTTCTGCGCCGGGTCGTTCAGCATTTCCTGCCAGTGCGCCAGCCAACCGGACATGCGCGGAATAGCAAACAGCACCGTGAACATCGAGGTTGGGAAGCCCATGGCCTGGTAGATCAGGCCCGAGTAGAAGTCGACGTTCGGGTACAGCTTGCGGTCGACGAAGTACGGGTCGGCAAGTGCGGCCTCTTCGAGCTTCAGTGCAATGTCGAGCAGCGGGTTCTTGCCGGTGACCTCGAAGACCTTGTATGCGGTCTCTTTGATGATGGTGGCTCGCGGATCGAAGTTCTTGTACACCCGGTGACCGAAGCCCATCAGGCGGCCTTTGCCGTTTTTGACCGACTCGAGGAACGCCGGGACATTCTCGATAGAGCCGATCTCGGTGAGCATGCGGACGACGGCCTCGTTGGCGCCACCGTGCATCGGGCCGTAGAGGGCCGAGGCGGCGCCTGCGGCTGACGAATACGGGTCGGCATGACTGGAGCCGATGACGCGCATTGCGGTGGTGCCGCAGTTCTGCTCGTGGTCAGCGTGGAGGATGAACAGGACGTCCATGGCTCGCTCAAGGACCGGGTCGACTTCGTAGTCGCCGATCTTCCACATCATGTTCAAGAAGTTGGCGGCGTACGACAGCTCGTTGCTGGGCTGGTTGTAGGGCAGGCCGACGGAGAACTTGTAACACATTGCGGCGATGGTCGGGCTCTTCGCAATGAGGCGGCGAATCTGGATGTTCCGTTGCTCTGGATCTGTGACGTCTTTCGAGCCCGTGTAGAAGGTGCCGAGCGCAGCGATTGCCGACACGAACATGCCCATGGGGTGTGCGTCGTAATGGAACCCTTCGGCGAACTTCTTGCGCATGTTTTCGTGGATGAACGTGTGGTGGGTGACATCGTGCGTCCAGCTTGCGAGCTGTGTCGTGTTGGGCAGCTCACCGTTCAGCAGGAGGTATGCAACTTCGAGGTAGGTCGACTTCTCAGCAAGCTGCTCGATCGGATAGCCGCCGTAGCGGAGCACGCCGTTCTCGCCGTCGAGGTAAGTGATTGATGACTTGGTCGATGCGGTCGACAAGTAAGCGGGGTCGTAGCAGTAGAGCGTTGGATCGAGCTCACGCAGCGCCGATGACGGGAACACGCCACCTTCGATGGGGACCGTGACGGTCTTGCCGGTTCGATCGTCGGTGATGGTAATGGTTTCGGGCACTATGGCTTCCTCCAGGCTCGAACAGGACAGATAAGTACGGGCAGGGGGTCGCCCCGCCCGAGCTCATCAAGATACTGCGCGTCAACCGAACTGCTCCAACCGACGGGACATCGTTTCACAGTTCTTGCGCTGATCCCAGCAGGTGAGACGCAACGAAACAGCTCAGTGGGACAGGTCGAGCGGCGTGAGTTGGCTGTTCTGGCCGCAGGGGTCAGAGCGGCGAGTTGCCGTGTTTGCGATCGATGAGTACTTCGCGTTTATCTTCGAGGATCGACAGCGCCGCGGAGATCTCGCGGCGGGTATCAGCTGGATCGATGACGGCGTCGATGAATCCTCGCTCGGCAGCGACATACGGGTTGAGAAGCCGTTCGGCATAGTCGCGCTCGAAGTCGGCCTTTTCTTCGGGGGTCGATCGGCGAGCGAGAATTGCGGCTGCCTGGCCAGCGCCCATAACGGCGATTTCAGCCCAGGGCCACGCGAGGCAGAGATCGTTGCCCATGGTCTTGGAGTCCATGACGATGTATGCGCCACCGTAGCTTTTTCTCAAGATGACGCAGATTCGGGGGACGGTTGCCTGGGCGTAGGCAAACACGAGTTGTGCGCCGTGGCGGATCATGCCCCGCCACTCGAGATCTTTGCCTGGGTAGAAGCCGGGTGTGTCGACCAACGTGATGATTGGCAGGTTGAACGCGTCGCACAGCGAAACGAAGCGAGCCGACTTCTGTGAGGCCGGAATGTCGAGGGTGCCAGCCAGCGAGATGGGCTGGTTGGCCACAATGCCCACCGGGCGGCCATCGATCGTGGCGAAGGCGGTAACGACGTTGGCAGCCCAACGGTCACGTAGTTCGAACACTGAGTCTTCGTCGGCAATTGCTGCTGCGACCTTGCGGACGTCGTAGCTCCCGGTGGATGACTCAGGAATTTCCGTGCCGGCCTCCGGGCACAGCCGATCGGCTGGATCGTCGCAAGACCACCGCGGGGGCTCCTCATCGACATGGCTGGGAAGATAGGACAGGATTGTCTCGACCGTTTCGACAGCGGCTGCACGGTCGGTAACGACTGCGCTTGGGACGCCGGTGTAGCGGGCGTGATTGGCGGCGCCACCAAGTTCGTCGGTCGAGATCGCTACGCCGGTGAACTGTTCGACCATCGTGGGGCCCTGCACGAAGGCGTAGCTCTCGCCTGTCATGACCGCGATGTCGGCAAGGCCGAGTAAGAGCGCTGGGCCCGAGACTGCCGGCCCGTCGACGATGATGGCCGTTGGCACAACACCTGAGCACCGCGTGAGAGCGGCAGCGACGAGACCCCAGCCGTGGAGAGCGGCGATGCCCTCAACGATGTCAGCACCCGCCGAGGTCATCACCATGACCAGTGGCATGCGCTGCCCACACGCGGTGTCGATCGCTCTTTCGAGCAGTGACGATGTTCCGGAGGTCAGGCGGATCAGTTCTTTGGAGTCGGCAAACTCCACCCAGACCACCGAACGTTCACCGAATTGGCGGACATCGGCGTGAGCGGCCGACGGCCGGTGCCGTTCCAGGCTGAAGCGGTCTTCCCGGCCAGCGAGATGATGCGTTGCCGTAAACCGGTCCGTCCCGAATCGGTCGTTTTGCAGGGGTGCCGTGGTCATCGCCTCGAACATTACAAGGCCATTGGCCCGACAAGTGTTCTCGTGGGAATCCGACCGGAGCGGTGTGGCTGTGCGATGTGGCGAAGCGGAGTGGCGATCAATCGCCCCGCGCAGGGGCGATTGCGCTGGTCCCTGGGTGAACGCCGGGCTGCTTGTGGCCGTTTTGTTGGATCAAGCTTTGGAGAATTTCGAGCGCCGCGGCGGTCGGAGCGCTGGGGCTCGGACGGCGGCGTCGGACGAACGCGACGACGCGGCGAGGGAGTTCCGGAACAGAGATGCGGACGAACGATCCCTTGAGCCACGTGGGCACGGCTGTTGCCGGAACAATCGCAGCACCGAAGCCGTCGAAGGCCAGCGAGGCGAGCAAGCGAACCCCATCGATCTCGGCTTGTGCGCGAAGCGTGATGTCAGCATTCACCGCAGCGCGTTCGAGCACCTTGCGAAGTGCTGAACCCATCGGAGGCAACAGAAGAGGGACCTGATTGAGGTCGCGTAGCGGAATGGTGTCGCGGCCAGCGAGCGGATGGTTCTCGCCAGCGAGGAGGAATAGATCTTCGGCAAAGAGTGGCTCGATCACGAGTTCCGGATCGTCAATCGGCAGATGGACAATAGCGGCGTTGAGCTGACCGCTCAAGACGTTCGGAACGAGCGCCGACGTTGCCCCCTCTTGAATGACAGCCCTGACGCCGGGGTGCTCTTGGCCGAGGCGGCCGAGCATCTGAGGTATCAGCCAGCGAGCCGTGGTGCCGATGACGCCGAGTCGGGTTTGCCCAGAGACGTCTTCGTGGCGGCTGGCCATGTCAGCGGCAATGTCGTCGATCTCGTTCAAGACACGACGTGCCCGCTCGACCACACGAGCGCCTTCTTCGGTCAGTCCGCCGTGGGCCCGGTCGACCAGGATCGCACCGAGTTCCTTCTCGAGCCGATTGATGTGCGCGGAGACGTTGGATTGCACCGTGTACAGCGATCGCGCCGCCGCAGAGAACGTGCCGTGGTCGGCGATTGCAACGAGCGTAGACAACTGCCGGACATCCATCTCTCAAAACGATAGCAAGTATCACTTCTATCTACTTGCCAGATCGCTCGGTTGCGTGCATAATTAAGTCTTAGAAACACCAAAGACATAGTCGACGTGAGAACACCCCCCATTGTTCCACTCGTCGGGAAGTCCATCAGCTGATCCCCCATCAGTGGACATTCCCAGGTTGAGAGACCCGGATCCCCATCCGGGTCTTTCCCTTTTTTCTGGCTCTGCTCAGCAGCGGCTCGTAGAGTGCTGAAGTGACCAGCAGCAGCACCTACGGCGCCGGCGCCGCTTTCTTCGACCTCGATCGAACGCTCCTTTCAGGCGCTTCGGGTGAAGTGTTCTCCGACGCAATGCGTCTGGCAGGCCTGTCGTCGCAACCGTTTCCCGGCGAAAAGTTCCTGTTTGGGTTGTTCAACGCGATCGGCGAGACGCTGCCGTCAATGGCGCTCGCACGCCAAGCAGTCACCTTGGCAAAGGGCCGATCCCAACAGGCAGTCAGCAACGCCGCCGAACAAGTAGCAGACCGGCTCGTTTCGATGGTGCAGCCGTTTGCCGAAGCGTCGTTTGCCGTTCACCGCGAAGCTGGTCGGCCGATTGTCTTGGCAACGACCACCCCGTACGACCTTGTCAAGCCATTCGCTGACAAGCTTGGCCTCGATGACGTGGTCGCAACTCGATACGGCGTCGACGCCGATGGCAACTACGACGGCACGCTCAGCGGTCCGTTCGTCTGGTCGGCCGGCAAACTCGATGCTATTACCGCATGGGCTGACGCGCTCGGCATCGACCTGGCCGACAGCTACGCGTACTCCGACAGCGTTTACGACACGCCGATGCTCGACGCCGTTGGATTTCCGACCGTCGTCAACCCTGATCCGCGGATGGTGCTCATGGCGGCAGCCCGCCGGTGGCCGACACTCAACCTTGACGTTTCGCCCGGCGTTGTGAAAATTCCCGTCGTTGGCATGGAAGTGCAGCGACTTGCGCTGCAATTTGCCCGACCCTCTGCGTACCCGTATGCGCGCTTCGACATTTCAGGCATCGAGAACATCCCGACCGAGGGCCCCGTCATTCTTTGTGCCAACCACCGCAGCTATTTCGACGTCGCTGCGATGTCGATTGCGATCGGTAAGAGTGGGCGCACCGCACGTTTCCTTGGCAAAAAAGAAGTTTTCGACGCCCCGATCGTCGGGTCGGTTGCCGCAGCCATGGGTGGTATCCGTGTTGATCGTGGCACAGGCTCCGACGCCCCGATGAAGGCTGCGATCGAAGCTCTCAACGGTGGCGAGATGGTGTCGATCATGCCCGAGGGCACGATCCCGCGTGGTGCGGCGTTTTTCGAAACGAAACTGAAGGGCCGCTGGGGTGCCGCGCAGCTTGCACACGACACCGGTGCCGCGGTCATCCCGATCGGTCTCTGGGGTACCGAGAAGGTGTGGCCCCGGTCGAGCCGGTTGCCAAAGGTGCTGAATCTCACCGATCCGCCGACTGTTCGGATTCGGGTAGGCGAGCCGGTCGATGTGAAGGGCAAGTCGGTTGATGCCGACACGAAGCGGATCATGAAAGCAATCATGGCTGAGCTTCCCAACGAAGCTAGAGAGGCGAAAAAGCCGACTGGAGACGAACTGGCACTGACCTACCCGCCCGGCTACTCGGGTGGCCCCACGGACGACTCAGATCGGCGTCCTGGGGCCGACTGAAACATTTATCACTGAAATTCCCATCCACCTTCTGGTGGAGCTCCGAAGAGTGAGTGTGTCGCCTTGAGCGGCGTGAACAGAAGAACCCCCTTATTTATCTTCACAAGGAGACCCCCCATGAAGCACACCCCTCAGCGGCTGTTTGCCGCGCTGATCGTCGGAGCAATGACCTTTGCCGCCTGTGGTAGCGACGGTAATGACGCAGCTCCAGTCGAGACCGAAGTAGCAGCCGAAGTCGGCACCATCGTCGACGTCGCTGTTGCCAATGGCAGCTTCGACACCCTGGTCGCAGCGGTGATCGCTGCTGACCTCGCTGAGACCCTGTCGAGCCCCGGCCCGTTCACCGTCTTCGCACCGACCGACGATGCGTTCGCCGCGCTGCCGGCAGGCCTTGTCGACGCACTCCTGCTCCCCGAGAACAAGGCCACGCTCGCCAAGATCCTCACCTACCACGTCGTTTCCGGCGAAGTGATGGCTGCTGACGTGACCGACGGTGACGTCGCCACTGTCGAAGGCCAGACCGTCGTGCTGTCGACCGCTGATGGTGTGACCGTTAACGGTGCGAGCGTGATCATCGCTGATGTTCCGGCGAGCAATGGCGTTATCCACGCCATCGACGCCGTTCTCCTCCCGCCGGACGTCGACGCAGCTGCTTTGCTTGCGCCGGCCGAAGCACCTGTCGAGACCGAAGCACCTGTCGAGACTGACGCTCCTGTAGAGGAAGAAGCAGCCGAAGTCGGCACGATCGTTGACGTCGCTGTGGCCAATGGCAGCTTCGGCACCCTGGTCGCAGCGGTGACCGCTGCTGATCTCGTTGAGACCCTTTCGGGAGAAGGCCCGTTTACGGTCTTTGCACCGACCGACGATGCGTTCGCCGCATTGCCTGAGGGCCTTGTCGTCGCACTCCTGCTCCCTGAGAACAAGGACACGCTTGTCAAGATCCTCACCTACCACGTGGTTTCGGGCGAAGTGTTCGCAGCAGACATCGCCGACGGAGACGTCGCCACTGTTGAAGGCCAGACCGTCGCACTGTCAACCGCTGATGGTGTGACCGTCAACGGAGCCGCCGTCCTTATCGCAGACGTGCCGGCAAACAATGGCGTCATCCACGCCATCGACGCGGTTCTCCTCCCGCCGGACGTGGACCCGGCTGCACTGCTCGGCTGATCCTCCGAACAGCTGAGTATTGATTGATGCCCGGCTCGCTTGCGAGCCGGGCATCGTCGCGTCCGGGCATCGTCAGCGTGATGAAAATGGTGCCCATTCCGGCCAAAACCATCACGCAGACGCCACGGACGGGCAGAATGCCCTCATGAGCGACCTGCCCCGCCCGATCGACCTGCTGCCGCACCGCCCACCGTTCCTGTTGGTCGACGAGTTGATCGCTATCGACCCGGGGGTCTCGGCCACTGGCATCTGGCGCCTCACCGGCGACGAGTATTTCTTCCCCGGCCACTTTCCAGGACGGCCGACCCTCCCCGGCGTCATGATGTGCGAGTCGATTGCACAGGTTGGTGCGTGCGCGGTCCTCGCCCACCCCGACTACTCCACCAAGCTCCCGCTCTTCGGCGGCCTCGACAAGGCCCGCTTCCGCCGCCAGGTGGTGCCAGGCGATGAGTTGCTGATCGAGGTCGAGCTCGGACGCATGTCAGCCCGAGCGGGCAAAGGCGCTGGCAAAGTCACCGTGAACGGCGAATTAGCCACGAGCTGCGATCTGATGTTCGTCTTCGCCGACCGCTAAAGAAGGCAAGAAAGCAATGCGGCTGCGTCGCAAGAAGCAGTCGCGCGTTAGCCAAAAAGAGTCATTACTCCACGCATTGAAGAGTAGAGCGCGACGGTTGCGTGTGAAGCCGAGAAGCGAACGGGTGGCGCCGGGGATCGAAGAGGGACCGTCGACGAGGCACGAGGAGTCGCAGCCCGATCGATTACCGGTGAAAGGACCCGTGAGTCGTACGCGAACACCACGCCCGAGCCGGAGCGGATCAGGCCGGAGCGATGACGACAGCCCCGTTGTGCCCACCAAACCCAAAGTTCGTGCTCAGCACGGGCCCCGGTTCCCAGGTTCGGCCTGCGCCGTGCACCAGGTCGATGGTCATCGCTGGATCGAGGTTGACCGTGTTGGCGGTCGGTGGGATCAAGCGGTGTTCCATCGACAGCAGCGCAGCGGCGGCTTCGAGGGCGCCAGCAGCACCAAGCGCGTGGCCAGTGATGCCCTTCGTCGATACGACGGGGACGCCTCGGTCGCCGAACACGTGAGAGAGCGCAGCGGCTTCAGCCGCGTCGTTGAGCGGCGTGGAGGTGCCGTGTGCATTGACCTGCTTGATGTCGGATGGCGTGAGACCTGCCTCGGCCAAGGCCTGCTCGATACAGGCGATTGCTCCGACTCCGCCAGGGGCTGGCGCGGTGATGTGATGCGCGTCGGCGTTACTTGCTCCGCCGAGAATCTCACCAATAATGTTGGCGCCACGCGCCTCGGCAGCGGACCACTCTTCGAGAATGAACACTGCTGAGCCTTCGCCCATCACGAACCCGTCGCGGTCTGCGTCGAACGGGCGGCTAACGCCAGCAGTCGACAGTGCGGTCATGTTGGTGAAACCGGCAATGCCGGTTGGTGTGCCAGCGGCTTCGGAGCCGCCGGTCACGGCTGCGTCGAGGATGCCCCACTTGATGAGGCGAGCGGCGTAGTTGATGGCGTGGCTACCAGCCGCACACGCGGTAACGATGGTCTCGCTTTGGCCGCGTAGCCCATAGCGCATCGAGATTGACGCGCCCGGAGCGTTCGACATCATCATCGGTACGAGAAATGGCGACACGCGTCGTTCGCCTTTCGCGATGCGAATGCCAATTTGCTCTTCGAGCGTGTGAAGGCCACCGACGCCGGTGGCGAAGATCGTGCCGAATCGGCTGGTGTCGACGCCGACCGCGTCGACGCCGCCGACGTGATCGAAGGCCTGGCCTGCCGCGGCGAGCGCAAATTGCTCGACACGGTCGGCACGGCGCGACTGCTTAGGACTGTCGAAGTACGGGGACGGATCCCAATCTTCGAACACAATGGACCGGCCCTGAGGCGCGGACGGGCCGTTCAAACCGGCCCAGAAATCGGTGGCCCCGATGCCGGCCGGAGCAACGACACCCAGGCCAGTGACGGCGACCCGACGGTCGCCTGTCATTAGAGCTTGCCGGTGACGAGGTCGTAAGCGTTTTTAACGGTTTCGACGCCTTCGAGGTCTTCTTCCGGCACGGCGATGTCGAATTCTTCTTCGAGCGCCATGACGAGCTCGACGAGGTCGAGGCTGTCGGCGTCGAGGTCGTCGCCGAACTTGGCGTCCATGACAACTGCGGATTCTTCGACCGAGAGCACCTCGACGGCGCACTTGCGGAAACGGGCGAACAGTTCTTCATTCATTGCGGGGTCTCCATTTGGTTGGGTGTTGATTTGAGATTCTAGAGCTATGACCTGGTCACAAGCGGCTTCGCGGCTAGTGACCCATTCCGAGGCCACCGTCAACCGGCACGACAGCGCCCGTGATGTAGGCGGCGTCAGGGCCGGAGAGGAACGCAACCGCACCGGCGATTTCGGCAGCTTGGGCCATGCGGCCGAGCGGGACGGCGGCGGTGATGTTCGTGAGTTGATCGGAGGTCAGAGCGGCAGTCATGTCAGTTGCCACAGGGCCGGGAGCAACGACGTTGACGGTGATCGATCGTGAACCAAGCTCGCGAGCGAGCGAGCGAGCGAAGCCGACGAGGCCTGCCTTCGATGCCGAGTAGTTGGACTGGCCGGCCGAGCCGAGCATGCCGACAACCGACGACATCAAAATGATGCGTCCGGTGCGTGCCTTCAACATGCCTTTTGCCGCACGCTTGGCGACGCGGTACGAGGCAGTGAGATTCGCGTCGAGGACGGACGCGAAGTCGTCTTCGCTCATGCGGAGGAGGAGGCCGTCTTTCGTGACACCGGCGTTCGAGACGAGCACTTCGACAGTGCCGCCAAAATGATCTTCGACTGCGGAGAACGCGGCATCAACTTCGTCCGTCGAGGTGACGTTGCACTTGACGCCGAAGAACCCCTCGGGCGGGGGAGAGGAGTTATACGTGACCGCGACTCGGTCGCCCTGAGCTGCGAACCGTTCGGCACAAGCAAGGCCGATGCCACGTGACCCGCCGGTGATCAACACGATGCGGCCCGTAGCGGGTGGGGCCGACGACGAGTCGCTCATGGCCTGTGCTCCTGTGCGGTGGTGTCCCAGCGGACGATCGCGCTTGCCGCTGACATGCCAGCGCCGAAGCCGACGAAGAGGACGAGATCGCCGTCGTTGATGCGGCCATTGTCGAGCGCATCGTTGAGGGCGAGGGGGATCGACGCTGATGATGTGTTGCCAGTGCGGTCGAGCACGACCGCGGCCTTGTCCATCGACAGGCCGAGTCGATCCATGGAGGCCGAGATGATGCGGATGTTGGCCTGGTGGGGGACCACGAGCGCGATGTCGTTGGCCGTGACACCGGCATGCTTCATCGACTTTGTGGCCGAGTCGACCATGATGCGGACGGCGCGTCGGAAGACCTCGCGGCCTTCCATCAGCAGCTTCCCACCGAGCTCGGCATAGAGATATTGTTCGGCGCTGCCGTCGCTGTCGAGGTCCCAGCCGAGCATTTGGCCGGGCCCATCGACCGCTTCGATCACTGAGGCAGCGGACCCATCGGCGAAGAGGATTGCTGTGCCGCGGTCGGTCCAGTCGGTGATGTTGGAAAGCGTGTCGGTACCGATCAGCAGCACCTTCTCGGCGCCCATGGCGATGAGACCGTGTGCGTTGACGAGGCCGTACACCCAGCCGGAGCACGCAGCGTTGAGGTCGAACGCGCCGCATCGCAAGCCGAGCGCGTTCTGCACGGTCGATGCAGTTGCCGGCACAGCGCGGTCGGGTGTCGTGGTGGCGAGTACCAAAGCGTCGATGTCGGCGAGGTCGACTCCGGACATCTCGAGTGCCTGGCGGCCGGATTCGATCGACAGCGCGCTCGTTAGACCGTCCACGTGCCGCTGATGAATCCCGCTGCGATCGACGATCCAGTCGTGATCGGTGTCGAACATTTTTTCGAGGTCGTGGTTCGTCAAGACCTTTTTGGGTAGGGCTGAGCCCCATCCGGTGATGACGGCGCCCCGTGCGCCCTCGCGTGTTGCTGGCATGGGTGTTTCCTCTCGATTGGCTTCAGCTCGTGCGGAGCCAGGCGATGGGTTGGCGAGCAGTAACTCGCTCGGTGTCGACAGCGATGTAGCTCTGCAGCAGTCCGGCAAACGGCGAGCGAACTTCCTGTTCGGCAACGTGGCCGATGATGGTGCCAACTTCGATCGGCGAACCTTCGGAAAGATCTCCGAGCAGTGTAAAAATACCAGCGGCCGGGCTGACGACGATGCGCTCGGTGGCAAAAAGATGCTCACCTTCGAGCTGTGCGCCGCCCGTGGGGGAGCCGGCGCTGACCCATTCGAGCAGCTTGTCGAGGTCTTCAGGAGTCGCGACCGAGATGGTCCGCGAGTCTCTGACCGTGCGCTTGGCCATGCCGGTGAGCACGCCGCCGGGGCCCAGTTCGGCGAAGTCCGTCACGCCAGCATCGGAGAGGGCGAGCAGGCTTTGTTTCCAGCGAACCGGGCTCGACAGCTGTGCAGAGAGCAGGCTGGCCCACTCGTCGCCGCGGTCGTGGGCGGTTGCATCGACGTTTGAGACAACGGGGATGTCGGTGTCGCGGGGGTGCGCTTCGGCGAGGGCAGCGCGGAGCCGATCGCGCGCGGCGATCATAAACGGAGTGTGAAACGCGCCCGAGACCGGAAGGCTCATGACGCGTTTTGCGCCGAGGTCTTTCGCATGGGCGCTTGCAGCTTCGACGCCGGCAGGCGAGCCTGCTATCACGACTTGGCCGGGGGCGTTGTAGTTGGCGACCCACACGTCGGAGTCGGCACGACGACATGCAACGTCAACATGCTCGTCGTCGAGACCGAGGACCGCGGCCATCGTGCCGGGCCGTTCGAGGCCGGCGTCGTGCATCGCTGCGGCCCGAGCGGATACCAAGCGGACGCCGTCGTCGAAACCAAGAGCGCCGGTGGCGGTCAGCGCGGTGTATTCACCGAGCGAGTGACCGGCACAAAAGCTGGGTTCAAGCCCAAGTCGCTCGGCTGCGTCGAGCACCATGAGGCTTGACACGAACGTGGTGAGCTGGGCGTTGCGGGTGTCTTTCAACTCCTCGGCGTTGGCGTCGCAGAGCAGTGCACCAACATTACGACCGGCGATTTCTGAGGCCTCGTCGACCAGTTCCCAACTCTCGTGGCCCTGCCATGGGCGCCCCATTCCGGGCCGTTGCGACCCCTGGCCGGGGAAGATGAATGCGAGCATTGTGGCGAGGCTAGACGGCTTCTGGGCGTTCGTGCGGCTACCCGTGAGTAACAACGAAACCATTGCGGTCCAGCATCCGTCGACTGAGCACCTACCAGATTTGGTACTGAATGCTGCCCGACAACTCGGCCTGACAACTTCGCACGCCCGGCAACTTCGTATGCATGGCAACTTCGTATGCATGGCAACGTCGCAATAGAGGTGCGGAACGATTCCGGACCGCGTTACCCTCGCCTCGCACGCCCCAGTAGCCCAATTGGCAGAGGCAACGGTCTCAAACACCGTCCAGTCTCGGTTCGAGTCCGAGTTGGGGCACGCAAGCATCCCTGCATCAGGGCTACATCGTCGTTCGGAATCCGGAGACGCAGCGGGAACGCTTGCCTGCGCGCTATCTAGCAGTACGGCCGAGAGCGGGTGCGGGGCTGTCGCCATCATTGAGATATGTGAATGATTCGTACCTGAGTCAGACTTGTCCCTGCAGGGTTCGGAATGTGGACGAATATGCACTTGCGGCCGCGAAGAATCACGTCTTGTCCGGCACCACGGCCCCCGGTGCAGGCGGCGGCGACGGTCTTCCAAACCTCGATGGATGACGCAGTTGACTTCGTAGTGTGCTGGGTTATGGGCACATCAAGTCTTGCGATATTGCGCGCGTCCTCTTCGATATGAGGGTTTTCTTGCCGAAGCCTGCAGTCGGAAACATCGGTGAGTACCGCCACATAATGAAGGGCGGTGTCCAACTGAGCGAACGTCTGACAGAAGTCCCCCACTTGAACGGTGCCGATGTCGTAGTCCTGGACGTTCATCGCCTCTCGCGTGCGGAAGTCCAGTTCTTCGTAACGGAAGGATCTAGGAAGGGAGCCAGGGTCATAGCGATTGACTACAGCGACGACCCGAATGAGCTCAAACACCGGGACGTCCCAGGAATCGATCGCTTCTTAAAGCGATCGACGGTGCTGCGTCAGAACGGCCAGTCAGTGGCGATCGTTCCGGTTGCCGAGGAAGTCGAGTTCCTCCCGTATTGCATCCGCGAAGATATCCGTTCACTATTCGATTCTCTCGACACCCAGATACGAGATGTCGACGTGAGTTGCTTCCATGCGCCATCGGAAATCAGGTTCGGCGTCATCCAGCGCGGCAAGATCGCACGTAAGGTGGCGGTGGGGCTGCCTGACCGATTCGAGCAGCGTGTTGGCCACGTTGGCCCGGGTGGGAAGGTTGGCCGCAACGTGGTCAACGAGGAATACGTCCGCACTATGTCGCGATCCCGCGTTGTCGTCACGTGTCAACCCGACAGGTGGGAGGGTGACTATCGGACGTTCGAAGCGCTTGCCTGCGGACCGCTGGTAATGAGCGACCGGATGTTGCGTCCACCCGAGGGGCTCGTCGATGGCGAGCACATTGTGTTTTACGACGGCCCCGGCGACATGCTGTCTAAGCTCAAGTTCTACCTCGATCATGAAGAGCAGCGCAGCGCAATCGCCCGCAGCGGATTTGATCACGCTCGCGCACACCATCGGGCACATCACCGCATGGAATATGCCTGCCGCCTCTAGATGGCCAGAGGGACTGTAGAGCCGATAACGCCGGTCAGCTCGGCGCTGTCACCCCCGAGGGGCCTCGGAGCGTTACCGTGTCCAAGCGAAGGTGGGCGTTGCTGTCTCATTCGTAGCTGATGGTCACAACGACTTCGTCTAGTCCGAGCGTGGGGTAGGTGAGCTTGGGCCGTCCTAGTTTTGGCAAGCATCCCGTTCCGGGTCTTGGAAGGTCACAGCAGCTGACCGGCCGGTCTCAAACACCGTCCAGTCTCGGTTCGAGTCCGAGTTGGGGCACGCAAGCATCCCTGCGTCAGGGCTACATCGTCGTTCTGACGTTCTGCCACAGTGCAGCTATGGACCCATTCATCGGACGCCGTACCTGGCGCACGGCAGAACCCATCCACTCAGCCATTTACTTCGTGCCCGAGGCGTCGGAGGAATATGCCGCGATCGGTTTCGACGGCTGGATGAGTGGGTACTTCCCGTCTCGGAGCGCCCCGATGGGAGCTGTGTCGGCCGAAGTGGTTAAAGCAACTTTCTACAACTTCGACCCGTCGCTCGTCGACCGGTCGATGGCTGGTGCCTGGGAGACAGCAACACCCGACCAGTTGATAGCTGCACGATTTATCGCGGCCGATCGGATGATCCGGCGACTTGCCGGCGACACGATTTACGAGCTCGCGTCGGCAGCGGTGATTGCGCGGCGAGCGGCCGAGGCCGCATGCGAACGTCCCGAAGGACGCCCGCTGTTTGCGGGGCACGTGTCGTTGGCTTGGCCTGACGAACCCCATCTCGTGCTGTGGCACGCGCAGACGTTGCTGCGCGAGTTCCGCGGCGACGGGCATCTCGCGGCACTGACTGCGCAGGGCCTGACGGGTTGCGAGGCGTTGGTCACGCATGCAGCCATGGGTGAGATTTCCGGCCAGGTGCTGAAGAGTTCGCGTCAACGCACCGACGACGATTGGAACGGAGCGATCGAATCGCTGCAGGCTCGTGGCTGGCTCGATGCCGACGGAGCCTTCACCGATGCCGGCCGCGAAGGTCG
>JBLIMF010000016.1:0-24697 GCA_047638615.1 Gammaproteobacteria bacterium | reverse complement strand
TCTCGGCGCCATCCTGAATGATGGTCCCGTCCGGCGTCTCAAGGCACGGGATGATCCACCGGCCCACAGTCGGGATGATGTGGTTCAGGTAGCGGTCGCTGCCCGGCGACATCTCGACGAAGTCGACACCCTGCGTCCGCAGGTACGACCGCACCTTGCCGGTATAGAGCGAGACGGGTGCGCCGTAGAGCGTGTAGGTCATGTGAACATCATCGTCGGGCTGGTGGGTGCCGTGCGAGACGGCCAGCCGGTCTCGCTACGGGAAAAACCCGTTGATGTCGACGATCAGGTGCGTCGGAGTCGGCGTAAACAGACAGACCGTGCCACCCGTGCCGACCTTCGCGATCACACCATTAGAGATCGTCTAACCAGTGTTGTAGTCCAGGTTGGATACCTGCGGAAGAGTCGTGCCACACGGATACGCCATGACAAACCCCGGGCCGGTCGAACCAGTCACCGCAATGTTCAACACCACCGCAGACGCAGTCGCAGAAACCCCACCACGACTGACGACCGTCAACTCGGTGATCGAACCAGCACCACGCCGACCGAACTGCCAAAAATCGGCGTCAACAGTGGTCCGCTCTCCAACACGCGTTTCCAACAAGCGATTGACCTGTCAGGCCGCTCCGGATCTTCGTTGTTGGGCGGTGTTGCCACTGCCACATCTTGGTCTGTCATTGTCTGTCCTTCCGGCCAAGCCCTTCAGCTCAGCGTTTCAGGCCAAACCAGTTCCACCGTTTTTCTGACAGTCCCGTCCACCGCGAGATTTCTCACCTCGACGATGTCGTCCGCGTGAGTCAACGCGAGGACCGCAACAAGCGCCGCCAACGTCCAAGTATGCGAGTGGTTCCCAGCGGCGACCGCCCGGCTGGGCAGACGCCTTGGCCAGGATCACGAACAGCTACCGGCTGGGAGCCAGCCACCATCGGCAGCCGTTCGTCACTCACACGAACTCGAAGGACGCCTCACCAGTTCGACTGATCGATCGGAATCAGGCCGCTCCTCGAACTTGCACTCATCACGTCTGTCTAACGAGACAGCCGCGTATCGACAGGGCCATCGGTGCAGAAATTTCTCAGATTCTTCGACGCTCTGAGAGGTGTCCAGATGGCGCGCTGATCGCCGCGATTTTCAGTGCGCGGGCCGGTTCGGCCGATGTCTGTCTTGTGGTCAGGGCGAGCCGTCGCCACCCGACCCGGAGCCCACAAGGGCGACGGCTTTTCCGTCACCTGTGAGGATCGTACGTTCGTTTTCAACAGTTTTTCGGTATTTTTGTTCGGCTACAATTCATACCATGTTCTCCACCGTTCTCGATGAGTTGGTCGGCCTGACCGATGTCGAACTCGAGCAACGGATCGAGCAGAATGAGTTGGTGCGCCGCCGTGGCGATGCCGAGATGGCGGCGTGCCTGGCCATCGCCAAGGCGCGCAACTTGCACGGCATCGATGGACACCGATCGATGGCCGGGTTCTGCCGGGCCAAGCTCAACTGGTCGACCACCGAAGCCGGCCGACGGCTCGGCCTCGCCCATGCTGTCAACGAAATGCCGGGCCTCGGCGAGGCGTGGGCGGCCGGTCACATCGGTTACCCGCAGGCAATCAAGCTGTCGATGGCCAACGCCAACGAGCGTGTCGCCGACGCACTCCCCGAGTTCACCGAGCAGTTGCTCCTGCACGCCGAACAGATGCCCTACAAGGACTTCGTCGAGGTCGTCGACCACTTCGTGAAACGTGCTGACGAAGACGGCGCACACGACGATCGAGATGCAGCAATCAAAGGCCGCACCGCACGAGTTGCCGGGGTCGGCGGCACGCTTGACGTCCGTGCATCAGGTGGCGACGGCCTCACCACCGCTGAGGTCGAAGCAATCCACACACGGTTCGTCGACATCGAATTCAAGCAGGACATCGAGGCGAACCGTCTCGCTCACGGTCACGACGCTCATAACTTCGCGCTCTCCCGTACCAATCGGCAGCGACGCTTCGATGCACTCATCGCGATCTTCCGTGCTGCAGCGACTGTCGGTGATGTCGGCACCGTCGCCGAGCCCTTGGTCAACGTCATGCTGGACGCCGACACCTGGGGCAAAATTCTCCTCGCTGCCGGACTCTCCGGCAACACCAACCTCGACGGCCAACCGGTCGATCCGTTCACGGGCCTTCCGAACGACGAGGCGGGCGACCTGCTCGACGACCTCACCGACCCGGCAACACAAACGTGCGAAACCTCCAGCGGCGCGCCGCTCCACGCACACGACGTGCTGCGCGCTGCGCTGGCGGGCCACGTCCGCCGAGTCATCGTCGACTCTGAGCATGTGGTGATCGACCTCGGCCGGCGGCAACGGCTCTTCACCGGCAGCACACGCCAAGCAGCAGAACTCCTGATCAAACGATGTGAGCACGCCGGGTGCGAAATGCCCACCGCCTGGTGCGACGTCGATCACGACCTCGAATGGAATCGCGATCACGGCTCCACCGACCAACAGAACGGGCGCATTCTGTGCCGAGGCCACAACCTCGACAAACATCGGCGACGGTGGCGAACCAAACGTGCCCGCAACGGATCGAGCTACACGATCCGCGAAGACGGCACGATCATCCTGCCCGTCGGCGCCCGACCGCCCAACTTCGCTGACGTTTCCTCCGGCAACGGCGGACGAGGCCACCTAACCGAAGCCCCCGAAGAGTTCGCCCGCACCGCGGTCCTTGCCCGCAACCGCATCGACGACCTCATTCGCACCACGAACCGCTAGGTCCGAGAACGAGACCTTGAGTCAACCGACCTGAACCGCCGGTCAGACCCTCTACCGCGAAGTCTGCAAGCGGGTGCTTGACGTCGACGTCTGGTGACACGTTCGCCTACTGCGCTCCCCCAGGTTGCAACGCCGCGACCCTCCTCGTCAGACTGACCGCGACGAATGGGGAATCGAGAATGAACAGTCAACACGATGCGATCGGCTTCGATCGAACCAATCCGAATTGGTGGAAGTCAGCTGTCTTCTACCAGATCTATCCCCGTTCGTTCGCCGACGCGAACGGCGATGGCGTCGGTGACCTCGCCGGCATCACGGAGCGGGTCCCGTACATCGCGTCGCTCGGTGTCGACGCATTGTGGATCTCGCCGATCTTCACGTCGCCCATGCATGACTTCGGCTACGACGTCGCCGACTACTGCGACATCGACCCGATC
The DNA here is from genome assembly GCA_047638615.1 of Gammaproteobacteria bacterium. Taxonomy (GTDB): domain Bacteria; phylum Actinomycetota; class Acidimicrobiia; order Acidimicrobiales; family Ilumatobacteraceae; genus Ilumatobacter_A. The sequence continues at coordinate 21,505 of JBLIMF010000016.1, read as the reverse complement.
TTCGGCACACTCGCCGATGCCGACGAACTGATCGCTCGCTGCCATGAGCACGGTCTCCGCATCACCCTCGACTGGGTTCCCAACCACACGTCGAGCGAACACCCTTGGTTCGCTGCATCTCGATCGTCTCGAGACGACAACAAGCGTAATTGGTATGTCTGGCGCGACCCCGCCCCTGGCGGCGGGCCGCCGAACAACTGGCGCGCGGCATTTGGCGACATGCCTGCGTGGACGTTCGATGACGAGACCGGCCAGTACTACCTGCATCTGTTCCTGCCTGAACAGCCGGACCTCAACTGGCACCATCGACCGGTTCGCGACGCGATGCACGAGACACTGAAGTTCTGGCTGGACCGTGGGGTCGACGGGTTTCGAGCCGACGTGGTCCACCTCATCGGCAAGAGCCCAGCGTTGCCTGATCACCCACGTGGGCCGCGCAGCCCCATCGCGAGAATCGATGACCCCGCAACACACGAATACCTGCGCGCAATCCGGTCGGTGCTCGACAGCTATGGCCACCATCCGATGATGGTGGGTGCTGTCCAACCACGACCAACCCCGACACCGCACTCGCTACGGCAGCAACGAACGTGCTCGGGCCGCCGCCTTTCTGTCGCTCGCCCAACGTTCAACGCCCTACCTGTACGCCGGCGAAGAACTCGGCCTCGGCGATGCAACAATTCCTGCGGAGGCTGTCGTCGACCCAGGGGGCCGTGACGGCTGCCGAGCCCCAATCCCCTGGTCAGCCGATGCGTTGCACGGTTGGGGACCCGAGCCGTGGCTTCCGTTTACCGACGACGCGACGACTCGCTCATTCGCCACCCAGGACACGGACCCAGATTCGATCCTCGCCCTGTACCGCCGCCTGCTCCAACGACGATCTTCAGACGCCACCCTCAGCGACGGCGCGCAACAGACACTCGATCTCGGAGCAAACGTCGTGGCGTGGTCCCGAACTTTCGACGGACGGCGCATCGACATTGCGATCAACATGGGAACGGAAGCCGTCGAGGTCGATCTGCAGGGCCTCGTCCTCGAGGGATCGATGCGGCACGATGTTGACTTCGATGGCGCGCTTGCCCCCGACGAAGCCGTGATGATCGAGCCGCGCTGAACAAACACCGGCTGGCCGCGCCGACCCGGCGTCATAGGTTCGATGAATGCAACAACTCCGGACAGAACTTCGGGTCGGCCGCGAGGCCGTCGAGACACTAACTGCGCTCCTGCAACGGAGGCGCAATACACACCCGATGAAGGGGTCGTACGAAGCTGCCGAAATTCAGTTCTGGTGGACTGTTCCACGATCCACCGACACGGTCTCACAGCTATTTTGATTCGACGAACTCGATCGCCCGGCGGCCGCCCGCAGCGGCACGATTCGGCAACCGCATCACATGTCCAGTCCACGTCGACCCGGCTACAAGCAGCGCCTCGAGCGGACATCGATCTATCGGTCCGATCTCGATCTCGTTGTCCTGCCTACGGGCACTGACCTGCTCGTCGCAGCTGGTGCGACTCGCATCTCGATCGGATACGAACCGGACAACCCGGCGTCCGGCCACCTCTATCGCAGTGCTGGCTTCGAGCCGCACCGCCAGACCGACGTCCTTGGTAGCCCGACGCACGGCACTCAGGCCTGAGCCGGCAGGTCAGTCTGCGTCGACAAGGTCAGCCCCTGGAATACGTCTCGGTAGTGATCTCACCCGCTGGGCTGGTGAACTCGAAGGCCACCTCGGTGTCGCTTACCGTGTAGTCGGCGGAACCCACCTGACCGTCGAGCGTGTACTCGAGCCGGTAGGCCCCATCACCGAAGTCGTCAAAGCCGGTGATGACCGCACCAGCAAGCGGCTCGCCGGCCGAACGGAACGCTGGCGTGACCGGCTGGGGATCGACCTGGTCAGACACCGCGACGACACCGACAAGACCCCCGTTCAGATACGGGTACGTGGTGGTCCCGTGATAGTGGTACACCCCGTCGGAGCCGACATGGCCGTTGTACTCATCGAGCGCTGCAAGCGGGCTGCCATCCGGTTCGACGGAGCCGTAGATAGGGAAACCGTCGAGGGCGTAGGCGATCGGATTCGCCGAGCCAACCACGTCCTGCAGGTGGAGCGGGGCGACGTGGTAGTGGTAATCGTCGGCTCGGCCGCAGTGGCCCCCGAACTCGTCCAGTTCACCGACAAGGAACGCATCATCGCCGCGGTTGTTGAGAGCGTTGAAGATCGGCACGCCATTGACGGCGAGGGCGATGGCGCCGCGGAACAGACCCGTCTTCGCAGAGATCGGCTCATCGGCCAGCTCCGGTGTCTGCGGGAATTGCCACGCGTTCGTCCCGGTGTAGGGCTGGGACACCGGAAACTGTTGCTGCCAGCTTGTGATGCCGACCATCATCTGATGGCTCGGCAGGCCGTCGCTCTCGATCATCCACACATCACCGCTGGTGAACGCTCGCACGGAGTCAGCGAACCCATCAAAGCCCGGCAGAGATCCGCCGGCTTCAATGCCGGCCGAAGGTGTTGCGGTCGCCTCGGTGACAGCAGTCGTCGCAGCCGTGTCGGTCACGGCCGCGTCGGTCACGGCCGCGTCGGTCGATGGCCCACCGGTGACAGAGCTGGAACTCGAGTTACTCGAGCCGCATGCCGCGAGCAGGATTGCACCCAGACCGGCAGCACCGGTACGGAACAACGTGCGTCGATCGACGAACGGCTCGTGCGGGTGATCCTGACCATGGGCGTGCATGTGGTCGTGCGAATGAACGTGGCTCATGAGACCGTTGTTCGCAGCAGAACGGTGTTGTCGACTTCGAGGTCGGTGCCCCAGATCAGCTGTGCGGAACCGTCCCAATTGATCTCGTCGTACCCGTCCTTGGGCGATACGTCGGCGGCGCTCCACTCGGTGGCCCCGTTCCAGCCACTGTCATCGAAGCCAACCGACGCCCAATCGGACGGAGTCTCGATGATCAGGAATTCGCACGTGCTGTCTGGGTCGGCGTCACGGACGCAGTCCGTGTTGAGCGGGGCCTGGTGCACCACGAGCGCCGACCAACCGGCGTCGGTTGCAGCAACTACCTCGCCGGTTTCCGTGTCGGTGATCTGGGCGATGATCCCACCGTCGCCCATCTGCTGATTCTGCTCACCGATGTACTCGATGCCGGAGTCGGTCTCTTTGAAGTCCTTGGCCTCGATGGCGACCGTGAACGGCACTGCAGCTTCGAAGCTGAACGTCTCGGCGTTGAACGAACGCTCGGTCGTGATCGAGACGGAATCTTCGCCGATCAACACGCCGTCGACATACACCGCCATCCAGTTGTCGGCCCACACCTCGATCTCGTAGGTCGATGTGTCGCCGCTCGCTGCCGGTTCCTCGGTCGCAGCCGATTCATCTGCAGCATCGGTTTCTGATGCTGCAGAGGTCTCCACGGCTGCGGTCTCAACGGGCGCTGCTGCCTCGACGATCGTTTCTGTATCAGTCGCAATGTCGGCCGCGGCGTCGTCGGCCGATCCGCAGGCGGCAGCAGAGACCGCGAGCGCAAGGACGAGAAGAACTGATGTGTTCCGAGTTCGATTCATTGATATGAGCGTCCATGTTGAAAGTAAGGAAAAGCACAAATTGAACCGAAAGTACGCACAGACAATCCGCGGCCAGACAGTTGCCATAACGTTCCCAGTGCTGGCTCGCAACACGCGCCGGTAGGTTTCGACGGTGGACCAAGCGCAACCAGACGACAATGTGCGCGAGCAGTTGCTCGGGGCCATGGACGTGCTCCGCTCGGTCATCGCAGCGCCTGAGCTCCTCGAACAACTCGACGCGCAAGAGAAGGCTGCGTTCTTCAACGCGGCGGGCGACGTGTTTTACCCCGACCCCGAGATCCGTCGGCGACGCACGAAGCTGCTCCAGCAGCAGCGTCGACAGGATCGAGTTCGCGCTGACGAGCAGACACTCGACGAGACCGGTATCCGAACACTGCGCAGTCGCCCGGTGTTCACCACCCCCGACGTCTTCGCGCCCGACGACTTCGAGCAAAGCCACGTCGACGATCGTTCCGACGAGGCACCGTTCCGGGAGACGCTTGACAAGCAGCACTGCTACGTCTGCAAGGTCCGCTACCGCAAGATCCACCACTTCTACGACCAGCTTTGCCCGGCCTGCGCCACTCTGAACTTCGCCAAACGCGGTGAGCTCGCTGACATGAGCGCCATGGTCGTCCTCCTCACGGGTGGACGCGTCAAGATCGGCTACCAGGCCGGTATCAAGCTGCTCCGATGTGGCGCTGAGCTGATCGTCGCCACGCGCTTTCCACGCGATGCAGCGGCGCGCTACGCGGCCGAACCGGACTTCGCGGACTGGGGCCACCGGCTCGAGGTCTTCGGCCTCGATCTGCGGCACACACCGAGTGTCGAGGCGTTCTGCGCCCACCTGTCGGCGACGCGGACTCGGCTCGACGCCATCATCAACAACGCCTGCCAGACGGTGCGGCGCCCTGCGGGGTTCTACGAACACATGATGGACGTCGAAACCGCCGCGCTTGACTCGTTGCCAGCCGAAGTGCTGCAGCTCGTTGGTTCGTACGAGCAACTCCGCGGCCCGGCGTCGGTTGGCACAGCGAACGACCCGAACGGCAGTACCGCACTGACGACGCCCGCCTCAGCGGAAGCGCCAGGCCTGACCCGGTCTGCCGAGCTCTCCCAGACGGTGCTGCTCCCCGAAGATCAACCGTCGATCGACACGCTCTTCCCGGCGGGCCACCTCGATCAGGACCTGCAGCAGGTCGACCTTCGGGGTCGCAATTCGTGGCGGCTGCAGTTGCACGAGGTCTCGTCGGTCGAACTGTTGGAGACCCAACTCGTCAACGCAGTTGCGCCGTTCGTGTTGAACGCTCGGCTGAAACCCTTGATGGAAGCCACGCCGGGCAACCACAAACACGTCGTCAACGTGTCAGCAGTCGAGGGCCAGTTTTACCGGCCGCGCAAAACCACCAAACACCCGCACACGAACATGGCAAAGGCGGCGCTGAACATGATGACGCGCACGTCGGCGACCGATTATCACGCCTCAGGCATCAACATGAACAGCGTCGACACCGGCTGGGTCAGCGACGAAGACCCCGTGGCTATCGCCGAAGCCAAAACCTCTGAGCACCGGTTCCACCCGCCACTCGACATCGTCGATGGTGCAGCTCGGATTGTCGACCCGATCATCGATGGCCTCAAGACCGGCAGCCACGTGTGGGGCCAGTTCCTCAAGGACTACGCGCCCACCGACTGGTAGCCGGCGCGCAAAGATGGCTGGATCGAGAGTCAGTAGAGCCGTTCGTCCTCGTCGTTGAGAATGATCCGCTGCATCTCATCGACGGAAATGGCGAGGTCTCCGTGCTTGACCATCGTCTCGGCCAACAGCACATCATCAGACGCCAGATTGGCGGTCGCATTCGCCCCGGTCCACAGCCCGGGCCGGTCACACACTTCGCACAGTGGAAGTAGGCCATTGTCAACTCCACGACAAGGGCCAGCTCGCGGAGCTGTCCTTTAACCGCCATCGACTCTCGAAGCGTGAGGTCGCGCACGATCGTGGCCCGACCTCGAACCCTCAGCGTGTTCTTCGTCCCCGGGATCAAGAAAATCAACCCCACGAAGCGATGTTGCACCACGTTGACGAACTTGTCCGCTCGATGGTTACCCAGACGATCCGGTATCGCAAGCGTCCGGTCATCAAGGACCTGCACGAAGCCTGGAGGGTCGCCCGTGGGCGAGATATCGATCGGACCCGGCGCTTCGGATCCGAGCGCGAGTTGGGCTGCGGGTCACGAAGACGAGAATGGACTCAACGACACCATTGTCTTCAAGGCTGACGCCCGGGTTTGACGGGTTGTCGATGCCGTCGTCGGTGAACGTGATCGGGATGTTGCCGAGCACACCGATGCCCGTACCTCAGGCCTGCGCCGCGATTTCGATTGCGATCGAGGCTCTGGTGCCTTCGATTGCGAGGGAGCCCGCGATTTCGTTGTTCCGGCCAACTGCGGTGATGTTGACTCCACCGAAAACCTCGTGGACCCGGTAGCCGAATTCCGACGCCGTGGTCGGGGCCCAAACACCGTCGCCGCGCTTGATCCAGGTGGGTGTCCCAGAGTCGAAGGTCGTCCCGCAGTCGGGGGTGTTCTCGTTCGTGTTGTTGCTCATGTCGGATTGGTACGTCGTCGACCGGTAATCGGTTCGGCAGTCTCGGAGAATTCTTCGGTGCTCATGGTTGGACGACTTGGGCGCCAAGCGGCAGGGACGCAACTTCGACAAAGTTTCCGACCTGTCGGCCCGGCTCGACGACCAGCGCAGTAACCGAGCCGTCCCCGGTCAGCACATCGAGAACGTAGGAGCCGTCGTCGAGGTGGCGAAACGTGTCGGCGGGCAGCGTCAGGACGTCTGTGGCAATGATGTCGTCCCACCCCACCTCGACGGTCACTCCCTGGAGGGATCGCACGCCCGGCAACTCCTCCGAAAGCTCTCCGGAGTCGTTGATTATCTCGATTTCGGCGATGCGGACGGCGGTGTCAGAACCGAGCGAGATTGTTCGGACAACACCTGAGAGCGTGCTGCGGTCGGGCAGGTCGAGATCAGCCGCATCACCGACCGACAGCGTGACGGCCTCGGCTACAGGAATCGACGCCCGGACGATCTGTTCCGTCGAATCGAGCCCAAGGAGTACGTCACCCTCGCTCAAGAGTGCGCCAACGATGACCTCGGTGCCGCTCACTGTCATCGGCTGGTCGAGAGCGACGACGTCGTACCGTCCCACGGTGCCCGTCTCGACGGCCCCGATCTCGGCCTGCCATTCACTGACCATCGCAGATGTTGCTGAGGTGTAGATCTCATCGATCGTGACGTTCGCATCTGCGTTAAAGCCGAACCCTGCCAACGCCAGTTCGAGCTGCTTGACGTCGGCCCCCTCGTCGCCGACGGTCAGCGCTCGCCACATTGGCATACCTCCCTCGATCACGGTGACCGGATGGTCGTCGACGACGGCAAGAACGTCACCGGCTTGAATCAGCGTGCCCGGTTCAGTCATCCAGACCAACGTGCCCTCTGCTGGGCTGGCAACAGCTTGCGACACGGCTGCCGAAACACTTCCGCTGGCCTCGTACCGGGTTACCAGGTCGCGCACCTGTGGCTGCACGGTGCTGATTGTCGAGTCCTGAGCCACGGGGCTCTCCTCGTTGTGGTCGTCAGCTTCGTTGACTGTCGCCAAGCTCGTGGTCGGGAGCAGCCAGACCGCACTGAGTGCGAGGCCACCAGACAACATCGCTCCCGCAATGACCGATCTTGTTCGGAAACTGGAAGAAGTGTTCATTGTGCCCTTCATGCGTTGGTTCCGGTCAGGCACGGAGTGCCTCCGTTGGTGCGAGCCGAGCGGCCCGGGTTGCCGGGTACAGACCGGCGACTGCACCGATGGCGATTGCTGCGCCGAAACCACCAAAGAGTGCGATGTTCGGGATGACGATGGTCCAGCCCTCGTAGGTGGCGTAGGCGTAGGTGACCGCGACGCCGAGCCCGACGCCTGCTGCTCCACCGATGGCGGAGAGCAGCAGCGCTTCGGTGAGGAATTGACGGCGGATGTGGGCCCGGGTGGCACCGAGCGCCCGCCGCAGGCCAATCTCGTTCCGGCGCTCAATCACTGCAATCACCATGACGTTTGCGATGCCGATGCCGCCGACCAGCAGCGCCACCGCTCCCAGGCCCAAGAACAGTGCTGTGAACGCATTGTCAGCCGCAGCCTGCGCTTCGAGTGCATCGGTGGGCCGTGAAATCGAGACTTCGTCCGGGCTCTCAGGGTCGGCCGTTGCAGACAGCACGCCGCGCACTGCATCGATCTGATCGGGGTCGGTCCGGACGTAGACCACACTCGGGTTCAAGTCGGCGTCGAAAGTTGACGCAGCCGCCGCCTTTCCAATGAAAACCGACCGATCAAGATCCTCAGCCAACGGGAACTCGTCGAGCACACCGACAATGGTGAACCACTCGTCGCCGAGACGCAGCTGCATCCCGTCTTCGATCGACATCGCTCCGAAGCGTTCAGCAGCAACCGATCCGAGGACCACGTTCTGGTAGCTGCCCGTCGCTTCGGTCAACCACACACCGTCGGCGACCGAGCCCTTCAGGGTGTCAACCAAGTCGATGTCGGCAGCAAGCACCGTGACCCCCTTAGTCTCGTTCTCGCTGACGAGGTCGTTGCGACGCAGCGCCTCGTCGAGCAGGACAGTGTCGGCCACGAGGTTGACCGGTCCAATGCGGCCGATCTTGGCCACCGTTTCTTCCGGTAGCACCCCGTCACCGCCGCCGAAGCCTGTCGACGGCTCAACCGTCAGCAGGTTCGTTCCCAGCGCCGCGATTTCTGCCTGCAGGTCGGCCCGACTCGATTCGGAGAGCCCGAGAACGCCCACCATGGCCGCGATGCCGATCGTGACGCCGAGAGCTGAAAGGGCTGTTCTGAGCTTGCGACCAGTGAGGCCGCCAGCCGCCACACCAAGCACGGCGATCGGGCCAAGTCGGCTCGGCGCAAGGTCACGGCCTGACGACCGCCGTGCGGGCTGCTGGCCAGGCGCCGATTGGTCGGCAAGATGCCGTTGCCGTCGCCACATCATCTGGTAACAACTCCGACCAGCGTGGAGTCAGCTTCGACGAGCCGACCGTCGCGCACAGCCACCTGTCGGGGCAGCGATGCTGCAAGTTCTCGGTCGTGTGTGATCACCACAATCGTGCGGCCTTCCTGATGGAGGTCGGTGAGGAGTTCCATTACCGACTCACTCGATACCGAGTCGAGGTTGCCGGTTGGTTCGTCGGCCAAGACGATGGCCGGATCGTGGACGAGCGCGCGAGCAATCGCAACACGCTGCTTTTCGCCGCCCGAGAGTTGACCTGGGCGATGGTGGAGGCGATGCGAGAGCCCGACTCGCGACAGTGCGAGCCCAGCCTTGCGCAGCCGCTTCGATTTGGACTCGCCTGAATACAGCAGGCCCGTCGCCACGTTCTCGAGGGCGGTCATGCTGTCGAGCAGGAAGAACTGCTGGAACACGAATCCGATCATGCGGGCTCGGGCTGCGGCCAGTCGGCGATCGCTCAGCCTGGAGAGTTCGATCCCGTCGATCTCTACGCGGCCAGATGATGGACGATCAAGCGTGCCCATCACGTGCAGCATCGTCGACTTTCCCGAACCGGAAGGGCCGACGATTCCGACGAGTTCACCGTGGTCAATGCGCAGCGACACCGAGTCGAGTGCCCTCACTGGAGGATGGCCGGGATACTCCTTGACCACGTCGACCAGTTGGAGTGCCACTGATGGAGCCGTGTGGTCGCTCATGTCGGCACCACGACGTCGTCACCGGGTGTCACATCTCCGGCGATCACTTCGACGACACCGTCATCAAATACCCCGAGCTCCACTCCGACCAGCCGGGTCGACCCGTCGGGTGTGCGAACTTCGACGGCAAAACCGCCTTCGCTCAGGCTGACTAGCGCCCTGGTTGGCACCACCGTTGCCCCGGCGATCCGGTCAATTTCGAACCGGATCGTCACCGGCCCGACGATCACGTCATCGGGGACCTCGTCGACGGCAACTTCAATGGCGATCGTCGGCACAGAACCGTCACCGGCATCGTCCGCGACACCGGCGATCGCCGAGACAGAACCGGTGAGTATTCGTTCATCGGCAAGCACCACTTCGAGCGGCTCCCCTACTTCGATATCGTCGATCTCATCCACGACGATGTCGGTCGTCACCGACGTCGTCGGGCTTGCGAGCGACAGGACCAGAGCCCCGGCGCCGATCCAATCACCCGCAGCCGACAGCACCTCGACGACAACTCGGTCTTCTGGCACCACGACGTAATACAAGCTGCCAACGACGGCCGTGTTCGGGAGGCCAATCGATGTATGCCATCGGTTCATGGCTCCGAACGTCGCCAGCTCGACCTCCTCATCAACGACGATCGATCCGCTGGGGTCGAACCCAAAGAAGACGAGCAGGTTTTCGAGGTATTCGGTGTCGTCCGAACCGAGCGCGTCAAGGATCAGAGCGCTGGCCGACGACACCTCTGTCACGGCGAAGACAGGCTCGCCATCAACTGTTGCAAGAACCGAACCGTGTTTGATTTCGGTTCCGATGACCGCGATGTTGTCGATGACCGAAGTTCCGTCGACGGTTCCTGCATCAAAGGTCACGTCGGTTCGCGCCTCGATCGTCTCACCCAGCAGGAGTTGCTGGCCAGCTGCGATCTGCATGCCGCGTTCAGCGATCTCGGACACCACGGTGGGACCCGCGAGAACGACGACCCGGCCAGCATCGAAGTTGCCCGTTTCCTCGACACCAAATGCTGCCTCCCAGGCCTCGACCGCATCGACCGTGTCTGAGTCGTATTCACCGTCGACCGAAAGCTCACCATCGGCGGTGAAGCCGAGCGCCCTCAAGTTCGCCTCCAGCTGCAGTACGTCCGATCCGTCATCCCCCAATTCGAGACCCCGGTAGAACGGCTGAGATCCGTAGAAGGCCACGACGGGCACCGCATCGATCGATATCGCGGCCGATCCTCGTTCGAGGAGCGTCCCAACCGGCACCGACTCGGTGACCGTTCCGCTCGCTGTCGCAAGGACGGACGTGGACACGCCGAGCGACAGTTCGCCCGAGTAGTCGATGAACTCGACAAAGTCGTAGGACGCCACCTGCGCCGTTGCCAGCGCCACGGTCTCCGTTCTGATGGAGACGGCGTCGGCCTCGTCGATCGATGTCCACTGTTGAACGCCAACCGTGGCGGCAGCTCCGGCACCAGCTCCAATCAGAAGCCACGGCCAGCTGCGCCGGCGCCGGCGCCGGGGCCGCAACTCGTCATCGATCACGCTCGATCTGTCGGCTCCAGTGATGAGCGAAGTCATCCTTCGTCCTGACCCCGCCCACCGACGCCGGTATCAGTGAAAGCTTGCTCGATGATCGGCGTGCAGGCTTGCATCGCTGCGATCACGGCCGGATCCTCGGCGTCAAGACCCATCGCTCCAGCAAGGCGCATGCCGATGTCGCCCTGGCCGGGGCCGCCACCCTCGCCCTGACCGCGCTGGGGAGCACCGCCATCGGCACCTTGCTGACCACCAGCGTTCTCACTGTCGCCCTGCCCGGGCTGACCGAAGCTCACTTCGGTCGCTTCCGGGAAGCCTTGATCGCGGACGCAGTCGGCCAGTTCGACGAGCGCATCCGCAACCGCTGTGTCGTCGGCTACTCCACCCTGTCGCCCACCACCAAAGTTGTTGTCTGCAAGGAGGTTGCGGCATGCCTCGTTGGCTGCCCTGAAGTCGCCACCGGAGCGATCGACGTCTTCGAATGCGCTGCGTAGATCGATGTTGCCGTCGGCATCGACACCGATGTCTGGCACGTCGAGCCCCTGGTCACGCAGACACTGGGAAAACGCCAGCGCCGCCTCATCGGCATCGAGAGTGGAACCCTCGTCAGACACAACTTCCTCCCCGGCCGTCTCGTCGAGGCTTGCTACCTCGTCCAGCGACGCCACATTTGATGTGTCGACCTCGGCCTCAACGGACGTGCCTCCACAGGCACCAAGTGCGAGCGTCGCGACGGCAATCGACGCGGCAGCGACTCGATGATGGGTGACACGCCGTGTGAGCAACGAGGGTCGAAACGACGAAACGGGTGTGATGAACATGGCTGCCATCGTCGAGCCCGTTCGTCAGAAGATCGTCAGAGCCAGTTGCGAGCTTCGTCAGAATCGGCGGTTCCCAGGGTGAAGCCCATCTCGACACCGGTAGCAGTGTTGCGCGCAAACGCCCGGCCGCCGTGCGCCGCTGCGATTGCAGCCACAATGGCCAATCCCAGGCCGGAACCTGGAAGAGAGCGAGAGGTCGACACGCGGTAGAACCGTTCGAAGACGCGTTCCAGGTCGTCCTCAGGGATTTTTGGACCAGCGTTTTGAACAACGACATCCGCGTTTCCGACCTTGACTTCAATCGGAGTGCCATCAGTCGAGAACTTCAGTGCGTTACCGAGCAAATTGCTGATTGCCCGATCGAGCCCTGCGGCACTTCCGGCCACGCTGGTTGGCGGCCCCTCCACGGTGATCTCCCGACCAGACCGAGCTCTGGCACGTGCTGCAGCCGCATGAGCGACCTCGTCAAGATCAACCGCCGTCATCTCGGCCTCGATCGGCTGATCACCTGCTAGTTCGACGAGCTCGACGGTCAAGTTAGTCAACTCTTCCAGTTCGGCACCAACCAGCTTGAGCGCTTGGGCGCTGTCTGCTGCAGTCAGCCGACCACTCGCGAGGAGTTCGACGTTCGCACGCAACGTGGTCAGGGGCGTTCGTAACTCGTGACCGGCATCGACGACCAGTTGTTGCTGTTGTGCATTGGACCGACGGAACGCTTCCAACATCCCAGAGAAGCTCGACGCCACCTGGCCGACCTCCCCCGGCGCACTCGTGTCGAGCGGAATGTCGAGGTCACCAGTCGCCGTGATGTGTTCGGCCGCTGCCGAAAGTCGCTGTAAAGGTCGGGCCAGACGACCGGCGACGAACCAGGCGACGATCACCGCGGCCGACGTGATGAGCACGCCGATGACGAGCAGTCGATTGCGAACTGCACTGAGCGTGGCCTCGGTTTCAGCCAGCGACCGAGCGGCCAAGGCCGCCGTTCCGTCATTGAAAACCTCGGACCGGAGGCGGTAACGAACGCCATCGATGCTGACGCTGGAGACAGCAACCCCCGCCTCGACCTGAGTGGGAGGGGGCAGGACGACTGCCCCATCGGAGGTGACGACGACGCCGCCGTCGGCACCAAGCAATGTAAAGACCGAATCGTCCCCGACAAGTCTCCGGTTAGGCGCGGCGACTTCGTCGACGATTGGCTCTGTTGGCCCAGGGCCGGCGCGACGCGGCCCGGCGCGGGCCTCAAGAAACCCGTCAACAGCAGCAACCGCCTCGTCGCTGGTTGCGGCATATGCCAACAGGCCTGATGCAGATGTCGCAACAGCAACAAGGAGGCCGAACAGCACGACCAGTTGGACCCGGAGACGCACGTCGATCAGGCCAATGGCTCAATCGTGAAGCCCGTACCGCGCACCGTCCGAATCATCCGAGGTTCGCCTGCCGACTCGGTCTTCTGCCTGAGATAGCTGACATACACGTCGAGCGAACGGGAACTCGCCGACAAGTCGTGGCCCCAAATTCGGTCGTAAATGACCTCCCTGGTGAGCACGGTCGAAGCATGCAGCATCAGGAGGCGAAGGAGTTCGAATTCCGTCTTCGTCAGCTCGATTGGGCGATCCTTGCGAACCGCTGCCCGAGTCTTTGGATCGAGAACGAGGTCGCCAACGACAACCGGGTCGGAGCTCTCGCCGGCCCCTGTCCGGCGGAGTAACGCCCGGACGCGCGCTAACAGTTCGTCGACGGCAAATGGCTTCACCAGGTAGTCGTCTGCGCCCGCATCCAGTCCTTCGACTCGGTCGCTAATCGTTGCCCGAGCAGTGAGCACGAGGATCGGCACAGTGTTCCGACGGCGGCGCAACGCTCGACACATCGAGAGACCGTCGACGTGCGGCATCATGACGTCGGCGATGACGACGTCGGCAGTATGCGTGGAGAGGTACTGCAGGCCTTCACCACCGTTCTTTGCCGACCGTACGTCATACCCCTCGTACGACAAAGCCATTCGAAGTGTCTCTCTGATCCCATCGTCGTCGTCGACGACGAGAACGGTGCTAGAGCGGATTTCGAGTGCTGCCACCCGACCAGCATGACAACCGAGTGTAAGAAACTCGTGAAGATCAGCGCACCCGGGATGAGGGAGCTGCTTCGCGATCGCGAATCCCTTGCATACCGGTGATCAGCCGAGCCACTCGTTGGCCTGTCAGGTATTGCCAGCCCCAGTTGGCCATCGCACTGGCCTTCGAGCGAAAGTCGATGAGCGTCATGATGTGCACAACCCACCACACGAGCCAAGCGAAGTAGCCACCGAACTGGAGCTTCGGGCCGAGGTAGGCAACCGCCTTCGATCGACCGATCGTGGCCATTGAACCCTTGTCCTTGTACCTGAACGACGCTCGACTGTTTCCCGCCAAGTCGGCGTCGATGCAGCGGGCGACGTGCTGGCCGCCCTGGGTCGCGGCGGGAGCCACACCGGGCACCGCCTCGCCCCTCGATTGAGCCGCAGCGAGGTCGCCGATCACGAATACCTCAGGGTGTCCGTCGATGCTCAAGTCGGTACCAACGGGGACACGACCCGCACGATCGGCGTTGCCGGTCACCGCTCGGCCGAGTGGCGATGCAGCAACTCCGGCGCCCCACAGGACGGTAGCTGCGGGGATCTCGCCGGCGTGAGTGGTCACCCCGTGCTCGTCGATTCCCGTGACAGGTGTCGATAGCTGCACGTCGACACCAAGTTTCAGGAGTTGTCGATGGGCCGACGCCGACAACTTTTCTGTAAAGGCACCGAGCACACGGGGCCCCGCTTCGACGAGCACGACTCGGCTTTTGGTCGTGTCAATCGAACGAAAATCAGCACTGAGCGCTTTGGTCGCAATTTCTTTCACGGCACCGGCAAGTTCGACCCCGGTGGGGCCGGCTCCGACGACAACGAACGTCATCAGACGTTCACGTTCAGCAACGTCATCAGCGGTTTCAGCTCGTTCGAATGCCAGCAGTATCCGTCGGCGGATGTCGAGGGCATCATCGATGGATTTGAGCCCTGGGGCGAACTCAGCCCAGCTGTCATTGCCAAAGTAGGAGTGCGTCGCTCCGGTCGCAAGGACCAGATAGTCGTAGGCGAGCGGAGCGGCGGAGGTCTGGACGGTGCGTGCGTCGAGGTCAATCCCGGTCACTTCGGCAAGTAGTACTCGCACATTGTCGTGTTTGCGGACGATGTGCCGGATCGGCTGCGCGATGTCCGACGGGTTCAAGCCGGCACTCGCCACCTGATACAGCAGCGGCTGGAACGTGTGGTGATTCTCACGGTCGATCACCGTGACGTCGACATCGGCGTCGGCGAGCGCTCTGGTGGCAGCAAGGCCACCGAACCCACACCCGACGATCACGACATGAGGACGAACTTTGGTCCCATTTTCCATCACCTCAGCTTGGCGGCAACGTAGCGCGAGCGCTGCGTTGTGCTCGGAGTCACCGGGCACGTCAGCCCCCGGCAGGGCCGACCCCCGCCATCGAGTCGCAGAGCTCTTCGACGAAGCACGCTGCCGCAGCGCCCGCGGCAGCGGCCTCAAGTGCCGCGTGAGAGTCAGAGCGTTCGCCAATCGCCGTGATCGCAAGCAGTGTTACACCCAGGTCCCCGTCGGGCTTCAGACTCGCATCCAGAGCGTTACCGGGAGCGACTTCTCCCAGCATTGCCGCCACTCGATCAACGTGCAGGAAGCTGGCAATCCACCGCTGTTCGGCGCCACGCACAACCCTCGAGTACACGCCGCCACCGCAATCAACAAGCGCTCCGCCGATCGCAATGTCAGTGATCCGTTGGGATAGGTCTGGATGTCGCGGGCAGGCACTCGCTACGACAACGCTGCGCAGCTTGCACGGGTCAATGTCTGCAGCAGGATGGTGACTGACGATGATTCGCTCACCGCCATCCGTCGTCAATCTCAGCTCGGCGCCATCAACTGCATGACAGAGAGCTGTTGCCAGGCGGAGACGTTCAAGTGATGTCATACACGAATGTTAGGCATGCCTAACATCTATTGCAAGGGAAGTTCCCGATCAATGTATTTCAGTCAAAAACGAGCCAGCCCTCACGGCCGCAAGTCGCCGAGCAGCG
Organism: Gammaproteobacteria bacterium; assembly: GCA_047638615.1. GTDB lineage: Bacteria > Actinomycetota > Acidimicrobiia > Acidimicrobiales > Ilumatobacteraceae > Ilumatobacter_A. The sequence continues at coordinate 5,705 of JBLIMF010000016.1, read as the reverse complement.
TTGCCTTGACACGATCGATCTGCAGCTCTGACAGCGAGCGATTGGACTTCACCTTGATGGTGGTCGTCCCCGACGGATGCTCGTGAGCATCGAGGTCACGCAGGAAGATCACGCCGGTGAGCCCGGCGTCATTTGACGCTGCCGCGAGCCGATCGAGTGCGTCAACTTCTGCATTCGCCCACTCAGTCGTAGGAACGATGATGTCGTGGACCGCTGGCAGCTGAGACAAGTTGGTGACGCACTCAATGCTGCTATGGCCAGCGTGCCAGGTCGCACCTTGGGCAGTCCGCAACCTCACGGCAGCTGCGCCCACCAGGTCGATGGTTCCCTCGACGTCTTGCCCCGAGACACGCAAAATGACGTCGTCGCCGACTGCGTAACGATCTTCGAAGAGAGCGACGGTCCCGGTGATCAGGTTGCGGATGACTTCCTGACCCGAGAGGGCGAGCGCGAGCCCAAGGAAACCAGCACTCGAAATCACCAGGACCGCATCGACGCCCACGATGTTCAGACCAATGAGCGTCGCACCGACGAAGATGCAACCCGTCACGAGGTGGCCGAGCTTGCGCGCTGCAGCGTCGGCGCGCATCCGGCGACGGATCTGCCCCTGCCCGTCGATGTCGGCGTTGCGCGGAAGGCGTACTCGCCAACTCCCGGCATCTGATTGAGCCCGACGCACCGATCGGCGAGTTTGGGCCCGGATCGAGCGACGAGCAATCCACGAGAGAGCCATCGCTGCGGGGAGCAAGACGACGAGTTCGGCCACAGAGGCCAGTGCTTCGATCATGACGAAACCGATTCTGAGTTGAGGAGGCGGACCCCTCCGAGGGCGAATGAGATAGCGAAACTATCCACCTCATTGACCGGTAAATCGGCGCGAGCCAAGGTCGACCTGTGACAGAGCACACGTGCCACCGCTCGGGTTGATCAGGTGATCGCTGCAGCCGCCCGCGGATCGTTGAACGCATCGTCGTCAACAGGCCCGGCCCCGGTGTCGAAGAGTCGATTCGGGCTGGCGATTTCTGGGCCCTCGCCCGGACCAACGGGTTCTGAGTAGAACCCCAGCACCGTGCCGCCCTGGGAGTAGCCGATCAGGGCCCGCAGCTCAGGCGAGAGGTCTTTGGCGACGTGAGGCGGACACGACAGGTACTGGTTCTCTTCCTGTCGAAGCCAGTTCAGCGTGTAGTGCAGCAGCACACCGATCCGGTTCGACTCGGTGACGTTGGTGCCACCGCCGTGCATCACGGTGCCGGTGTACACGACGACCGACCCGGCCGACATCTCGGCCGCCGCAATCTCGTGCGGTTCAGGTTGCCGATCCTTATCCCAGTGCTGTGAGCCGGGCACCAACAGCGTGGCGCCGTTGTCTCGTGTGAAGTCGTTGACCGCCCAAATCGTGCTGAGCTGCGTCTCGATGCGCCGTGGTATGTACCCGCCCCACACGCCGCGGTCACGGTGCAACGTTTGTGCGCTCTCACCGGGCCCGATGCTCACAGCCTGCGTAAAGTGCAGTTGATAGCCATCAGCGTGTTGGCCGAGCACGATGTCAGCAAGCCCGTTGACGTGTGCGTTGAGGACCAAGTCTCGGCAGGTCGCCGAGCGGGCAACGAGTGCGCCGACGCGCTTGGTGGCGTACCCGGAGAAGTCATTGCGGCCATGCGGAACATCGTGCAGATACGGGTCGAGGTCGGAGCGCAAGGCAGACAACTGGTCGCCAGACAGCACGTTGTCGATGATGACCGCGGCATCTTCGTCGAGCTGAGCGGAGATGTCTTTAAGCGGTGCAGATGCGTCGAAGTGAATGATGCTGGCCACGGTCGGTACCTACTTCTGGATGTCAAAGGCGAGTGGAAGGCAAACGATGTTGTAGATGCCGATCGGGCTCCCCCATTCGACGTCGCCGTCAAGTCGGAGGCCAGGTGTACGCGGCGCAAGAAACGCAAACGCTTCTTCGAGTTCGGCCCATGCGAGCCCGGCACCCAGGCAGTAGTGCGGCCCGGCGCCGAACGAAAGCGGCCGGTCGGTTCCTCGATGCGCGGTGATGTCGAAGACGGTCGGGCTGTCGTCAGCTCGACCCTCGCGGTTGGCCGACCACGTACACACAAACACGATGGTGCCTACCGGAAACTCCACGCCGCGGTATGTCAGCGCCTCGCGCACGATTCGAACCGTGAACGGCGACACCGGCTCGAAGCGCAGCACCTCGTCAGCCGCCGCGCGGGCAAGTTCGGGGTTGGCGCGCAGATGCTCCCACTGATCAGGGTGCTCGGCGAACAAGCGAAGGCCGTGGGCGAGCTGGTTTTCGGTTGTGTCGATCCCGCCGCTCAGCATCGCCATCACCAGGCTGACGACATCGTCGGTGTCGAGGCGGTCACCGTCGACCTCAGTATCGACCAACTCGGTGACGAGGTCGTCCTGCGGGTTTCGCTGATGGTCGGCGACCAATTCCTCCACGTACGCCTCAAACGCTGCGGTTCCATCTTCGATCTCAGCTCGTTGCGTCTGCAACGCGTCGAAGTCGAGTCGCTGCTGGATGATTGCTGAGTAGCTGCGGAGCAGTGCAGCGTCCGCGATCGGCGCCCCAACATTCACTGCGATCATCCGTGACGGGAACGGCCGAGCAACAGATTCCACTGCGTCGAAGCTGCTGGCCCCATCGAGTGCCGACCAGAGGTCGGCGAGTTGCTCGCGCATTGCCGGGCGCCACCGTTCGGCTGCTTTCGGCGTGAACGAGCGAGACACGAGGCGTCGAAGCCTCCGGTGGTCTGCGCCGCTGCGTCCCAGGAGGCCACGTTCCATCGTGCGATGGATCGGCCCATCAGTGATGCCCATCAGCTCCATCATCACGGCGCCAGGGAATTCGAGTGCGGGTGATTTCAGGAAGAACTCGGCAGCCTCACGTTCGAGCACCGAGACGCCGGCGTTGTTGCGGGCGAGCCACGATTCGGCGCGGGTCGTCGCGAGCGTCTCGTGTAAACGATCGCCGACCATCCCCTGCTGAGCGAGTTCGAGCATCGGGAGGTCGAGATCAGCCAGTTGCATCACCGCACAAGCGTGCCACGCTGCGCTCCCACCGCTCGCACCGGCGTTGCTGAGCGACCCGGGTTTGATCACGACAGAGCCGCACTGACAGACGACACATGGCGAATTGCCCGTCGGATGTGATTACCTTCCCCGATGGTCTTTGCACAGTACGCCGCTGAATCGACCGTGTACTTGTGAGTCTGCGACGACTTCTGCGCACCCACCTGGGGCCGTACCGACGACTGCTCACGATCGTCATCGTGCTGCAGGCGATCCAGACCACGGCTGCGTTGACGCTGCCATCGCTCAATGCCGACATCATCGACAAAGGCGTCCTGCGGGGAGACGACGCATACATCTGGCGCACTGGCGCCATCATGCTGATGTTCAGCTTCATTCAAATCGTCTTCGCGGTCGCTGCCGTGCGCTTCGGTGCACAGGCCGCCATGAGCTTCGGACGCGACCTCCGCCGCGACATTTTCCATCAGGTCACGAGCTACTCGGCGCGCGAGGTCGCCAAGTTCGGTGCGCCATCACTGATCACGCGTGTCACGAACGACGTGCAGCAAGTCCAAATGCTCGTTGTCTTGACATGCACGATGATGATTGCCGCACCAATCACGATGGTCTTTGGCATCGTTTTTGCCATTCGAGAAGACGTCGGCCTCTCGGTGATCATGCTTGTAGCAATCCCGATTCTTATCGGCGTGCTGGCCGTGATCATCTCACAGATGGTGCCGACGTTCCAACAGATGCAACGACGCATCGACCGGATCAACGCAGTACTCCGCGAGCAGATCACCGGCATCCGCGTGGTGCGGGCCTTCGTTCGTGAGCCAGAAGAAGTACAGCGCTTCGCTCAGGCAAACGACGAGCTCACCGGGACCTCGTTGAGCGCCGGGCGCCTCATGTCGCTGATGTTCCCGACCGTCACGTTCTTCATCAGTGTGTCGAGCGTGGCCGTGCTCTGGTTGGGCGCTGACCGCATCAATGCCGGCGACATGGAGCTCGGCTCGGTGGTCGCGTATCTCAGCTACCTCGTTCAGGTCCTCGTTGCCGTGGTGATGCTCACCTTCATGGTGTCGATGCTCCCTCGTGCCGCCGTTGCAGCAGAACGTATTGTCGAGGTTCTCGACACCAATTCGTCGGTGGTGCCGCCAGCAACACCGGTCACCGAAATGCCCGAGCGCGGCACCGTCGAGTTCACCGACGTCTCGTTCACCTACCCGGGCGCCGAGTCACCGGTGTTGTGCGATCTCTCGTTCAAGATCACTCCGGGGCGCACCACCGCCATTATTGGAAGTACCGGTTCCGGCAAATCCACGCTCGTCGAACTGGTCCCGCGGCTGTCCGATGCCACATCCGGCACGGTGGCGATCAACGGCGTCGACGTTCGTTTACTCGACCCCGACCTGCTCGCTGGCTCGATCGGTTACATCCCACAGAAAGCCTTCCTGTTCAGCGGCACCGTCGCATCAAACTTGCGGTTCGGTCGCCCCGAGGCCACCGATAACGAACTGTGGGCTGCTCTCGAAGTCGCTCAGGCCTCGGGCTTCGTGCAATCGATGCCCAAGGGTCTCGAAAGCCCCATTACCCAGGGTGGGACCAACGTGTCTGGCGGCCAGCGACAGCGCCTCTCTATCGCACGAGCGATCGTTGCCCGGCCTGACATCTACGTGTTCGATGACTCGTTCTCTGCACTCGACCTCGCCACCGATGCTCGGCTCCGGCTTGCGCTGCAGCCACTCGTCGCCGAGGCAGGGCTACTGATCGTTGCGCAGCGGGTGTCGACGATCGCCGATGCCGATCATATCATTGTCCTCGAAGCTGGCAGAGTCGTCGGTCGAGGCAGACATGTGCAGTTGCTTGAGACGTGTCCGACGTACGCCGAGATCGTTGATTCGCAGTTCGATCGGGAGGCGATCTCATGAGTGACAACACCACTCCCGAGAACGGGTCGGACGGCGCGCCAAACAGCGCTCTGTCTGACGAGGACCGGGAGGCGATTACAACAACCGGTACCGAGGCACGCCGCAACAGCTTCGGGCCCGGAGGTGCACCGGGCATGCCAGCCGAGAAGAGCTCGAACTTCGGCCCGACCCTCAAGCGACTCGGTGACATTCTGGGGACCGAACGGCCTCGACTCTGGCTGATCCTGTTCCTAACAATCGGCAGTGTTGGGCTGATCGTGGTCGGCCCGCTCCTACTCGGTCAGGCGACCGACATCATTGTTGAAGGTGTCCGCGAACGACTCACTGAGAACGGCGACGGCATCGACTTCGGGGCACTCCACGCCAAGCTCTGGTTCATCGCCGGGCTCTACGCGATCTCCTGGGCGCTGTCGTACGGGCAGTCATTCATGCTCGCCGGGGTAGTCCAGCGGTCGATGTACCGACTACGCGAATCAGTCGAGACAAAGATCAACAAGCTTCCCCTGAGCTACATCGATCGCCAAGCCCGCGGCGACCTGCTGAGCCGAGTCACCAACGACATCGATAACTTGGCGCAGAGCCTGCAGCAGACGGTCAGCTCAATCATCACGTCGCTGCTCACACTCATCGGCGTCACGGTCATGATGTTCATCATCTCGCCGCTCCTCGCTGCGATTGCGCTCGTCACCGTTCCGCTCTCGCTCGTGTTGATCAAGCAGATCGGCGGCCGGGCCGGGCCTCGCTTCATCG
>JBLIMF010000015.1:0-24807 GCA_047638615.1 Gammaproteobacteria bacterium | reverse complement strand
TGCCCGTGACGATCGCCGGGTCGATCTCGAGCGACAGGAGTGCACGCTCATCAGGCTCGACGATCTCGGTTCGGGGACGCCCCTCGGTGCCGCCCTGCTCGGTCCCCGTCGGTTCGGCGCCGCCCTGCTCGGTCCCCGTCGGTTCGGCGCCGCCCTGTTCGTTGCCGCCCTGTTCGTTGCCGCCCTGATCGGTGGTCGGTGTTGCATCGGACGAGCCGGTGCACGCGGCTGCGGCCAGTGCAGCAACGATGGTGATGCCCAGCAGGCGGGAACGAACGGAGCGACGAGACACACCAAGCATGCGGGCAGGCTAGGCCCGCTGTGGCGACGAGGCGGGAACGCGGAAGTTCATCGATTCGCCACCCCCGTGAGCACCTCAGCATGTGTGGCGAACAACTCGTCGAGGCGTGGCCGCCAGTCGATGTCTTCGGTTGAACCACCGGCGGCTTGCACCGCAGTACGTTCGGCCGCGAGCGTGTCGGCGATCTCGGCCACACCCGCTGCGAGGATCTCGGCCACCCTGTCGCGGACATACCCGGCGAGTGCTGGGCTGGCACCGTCAGTACTGATCGCTGCGGTCACGCGACCTGCGCGGGTGATCGCGGGGAGGATGAACTCACAATCGACCGGCTGATCGGCTGCGTTCGTCCAAATGTTGCGAGCTCGTGAGGCGTCGGCGATCATCGCATCGGTTTCAAGGTCGCCTGTAGCAGTCACGACGAGCCGCTGACCATCGAGATGACCATCGTGGAATGGGGCGACGATCACCTCGCCACCGGCGGCACCGATCCGGTCGACGTCGACGTGCTCACTGATGGCCGCACCGACGAGGCGGACGATTGCCCCAGCATCGAGGAGGCCTTCGGCTTTGCGCCATCCGATGCGGCCGCCTCCGACGACGAGAACGGGCATCCCATCCAAATCGAGGAAGACCGGGTACGAAAATCGGCTGCGGTTCGCCTTCATTCCAGGATCTTACGAGTGATCATTGGGCAATTCTTGACAAAGCCGATCATTTTAGTCGGGTATTGATTTAATGGTTGCCGTGATCACCTCATCCCTGACTGTGCCACCCGAATCGGGCCGACCCTTCGATGACGCTCACACTGCCGTCTGCTGGGCGCACGACCGCTTCGCCGGAGGCGTGTGTGTCACCGCCAGCTTCGGCGATGCAACAGTCGCTCACGTTGCGCACACGGCTGTGCCTGGCATCCAGATCACGCTGCTCGACACCGGGTACCTGTTTGCCGAGACGGAGTGGTTCGCCGACCATTTGGCCGACCGCTTCGGGCTCAACGTCCGAGTGGTCCGCCCGAAACCTCATCTCGATCGAGACATTTGGGTCTCCGACACCGACGCGTGCTGCGCTGCCCGCAAAGTCGAGCCGCTCCAGCGCGCCCTGCGCGGCGCAACGGCTTGGGTAACCGGGCTCCGTCGCTCCGACTCGCCGAGTCGCCGGAGCACTCCGCTGGTGCACAACGACCTGATGCGGTCAGTCGTCAAGATCAATCCGCTCGCCGGATGGACCGACAACGACGTTGCTGACTACGCAGCGGAACACGACCTCCCCAAGCATCCGCTCGCCGACCGCGGCTACAGCTCGATCGGCTGCTGGCCATGCACGCAACCAGCGGCCGATCGCTCTGGGCGCTGGGCCGACAGCTCCAAGACCGAATGCGGCCTGCACCTCTGATGGCCACGCAATTCTCCCCCGTACCCGTCATCCCAACCGCCAGCATTTTCCGACAGGACCGACCATGACCGACATCACGGCAGCCGAACTCATCAAAGTCGAGAGCAATTATCTCGCTGGAACGATCAGGACCGAGCTTGCCAACGATGCAGCAAAGTTCGAGGGCAACGCCGAGACGTTGCTCAAGTTTCACGGCATCTACCAACAGGACGACAGGGACATCCGCCGCGAGCGGGCCCAGCAAAAACTGCCGCTCGATTACTCATGCATGGTGCGTGCTTCGGTACCCGGTGGTGTGATCACCGGCGACCAGTGGCTCGCCCTCGACCGGGTGGCCTCGCTTGCCGACAACAAGCTGCGCCTCACGACCCGCCAAGGGGTGCAATTCCACGTGGTCCACAAAGGCGAGTTAGCCGAATTGGTGAGCGGCATCAACTCGTCGCTCCTCACCACGCTCGGAGCGTGCGGCGATGTGGTCCGCAACGTCATGGCGTGCCCCCTTCCCGGCCCCGAACGCACCGCAGTGATCGAGCCGGTCGTCGCCGAGATGGTGGCCCGATTCCGGCCGCAGACCGAGTCGTACTGGGAACTGTGGGTCGACGGCGAGAAGGCGGTCTCGTCAGAGAAGCCGTCGGCTGCCGCACCAGCGGCGCTCGATGCGATCGACACGGTCGAGCCGATCTACGGCGCCGCCTACCTGCCACGCAAGTTCAAGATCGGCATTGCGTGGCCCGGCGACAACTGCGTCGACATCTACACCCATGACGTTGGCATCGTGCCAACGCTCGACGGGCCCGACGGGCTGAGCGGCAACGTGACCGGATTCGTGATTCTCGCTGGCGGTGGGATGGGCATGTCGCACGCCCGCCCGGATGACACGTACCCGGTGCTCGCACAGCCGGTTGGTTGGGTTCAAACAGGTGGCCGCGACGGCGTTGAATCGCTCGGTGATGTGGTCGAAGCCATCGTCACAACGCAGCGCGATTACGGCAACCGCGACGACCGGGCACGGGCCCGCCTCAAGTATCTGGTCGAGAGTAGGGGCATCCCGTGGCTACGTGACCAAATCGAGCTGCGCACCGGCCAGCCCCTTGCCGATCCCGTCGGACTGCCCGAGTGGGAAGTTCACGCACACCACGGCTGGGCCGACACTGGGCCGACGAGCGCTACTCCAGACAATGAGTCGTCAGTGCTCGGCTTGCCGGTGCCATCGGGCAAGGTCGCCTACAGCCTGCGCGACACGCTCAGGCGGTTGATCACCGACGGCGCCGTGGGCTCGTTGCGTGTGACGCCACGACAAGACCTGCTCCTACTCGGCATCAGGGATCGGGAGGCCGTCGAGCACTTGCTGCGCTCAAATGGTGTGCCGCTCGCGAGTGATCAAAGCCCGACGCGCAACCTGGCGATCGCCTGCCCGGCTCTGCCGACCTGCTCGAAGGCGCTCGGTGAGGCTGAGCGCGTACTGCCCCAGGTCGTCGACCGCCTCGAGAAGGTGTTGGCCGACACGGGCAACACCGGGTTGCCGCTGCGACTCAACATGACCGGGTGCCCCAACGGCTGTTCTCGGCCGTATGCCGCCGAACTCGGCATCGTCGGCCGGACGAAGAAGGGCTACGACGTGTACGTCGGTGGTTCAGCCGCGGGCGACCGGCTGGCCAAACGCGTTCGGGAAGACGTCCCCCTCGATGAGATCCCCGACATGTTGCGTCCCCTGCTCGAACGGTTCAGTCGCGATGTTGGCCCCGGCAAAAAAACATCGTTTGGCGACTGGGCGATGCAACTGGAGTGGACATCGCTCCTGGCACTATTGCCCACCACAACCACTCGACGGGTGCGTGCTCAGTGAGCGTCGCATTGGTCGGAGCCGGTCCCGGCGACCCGGACCTCCTCACCATGAAGGCCGCTCGCCTGCTCGCAACCGCCGATGTCGTCGTGCACGATGCACTCGTTGGTGATGGCGTGCTCGCCCTCATCCCTGGGTCAGCAGAGCGGATCGACGTCGGGAAGCGTCCCGGTCGACCCGCCTCGCAGGAACTGATCTCGGCGCTGCTCGTCGAACTCGGCCGGCAGGGCAAACGGGTCGTCCGATTGAAGGGCGGCGATCCGTTCGTGTTCGGTCGCGGCGGGGAGGAGGCACTCGCTCTACGCGAGGCCGGCCTCGCGTTCGAGGTCGTGCCCGGCATCACCTCGTCAATCGCTGCACCTGCCGCTGTTGGCATTCCGGTCACGCACCGCAGCGTGTCAGCTGCCTTCACGGTGGTCACCGGGCATCGCCGCCCAGGTGAGCCCAACATCGACTGGCGGTCACTCGCCAAGGTTGGCGGGACCATCGTCATCCTGATGGGTGTTGCACATCGGGCTGCCATCGCTGCTGAGTTGATCACCGGTGGCCTCGCTGCCGACACGCCGGTCGCCGCTATCCAGCGCGCTACGACTGACCGCCAGGAGGTCGTGCGCTGCGAACTCGACGGCCTCGGCAATGCCGCAGTCGAATCGCCCGCCACGATTGTCATCGGCGCCGTTGCCGCTTTCGACCTCACCGCCGCAGTAAAGCTCCGGTCAAATCAAGGGCATCAGGCGATTGCTGCTACCTGAGCGCCAGCCGCGAAATTAAAGTCGGGAATCAAGAAAGATTCGCTGTGTCGTACTCGAAACTGCCGCCGACCATCGTGGCAAGGACTCGGGCTTCACCAATGCCGTCAGGTTCGATCGCTGTGAGGTCATCGTCGAGCACGACGAGATCGGCGAGCTTGCCTGCGGTGATCGATCCCTTGCGCTGCTCGTCAAACGATGCGGTTGCCGACCCGATCGTGTAGGCGTGGATGGCTTCCTCGATCGTGAGTGCTTCGCTCGGGTTGAAGGCGACGCCTGATGCCGTGCGCTGGTTGACGAGGTCGTGGATGCCGAGCAGCGGTGCACCGTTGACCACCGGTCGGTCGGAGCTGCCGGGCAACGTGATGCCTGCGTCGAGGAACGAGCGCTGCCGATAACAGTCGCCAACCCGATCGGGCCCGATTGCACGGAGCATGCCGTCACCGATCTCGGACACAAAGCGAGCCTGTGGAACCGGGATCACGCCGAGCCGGGCAATGCGTGCAACATCGACAGCGCGGGTCATGCCGGCGTGTTCGATGCGGTGACGGTGGTCTGCACGCGGGTACTGCTGCAACACGGATTCGTACGCATCGAGCACCGATGAGACAGCACGATCACCAATCGCATGCGTAGCGACCTGCCACCCCGAGCGGTGCGCCGCAAGGATCAGCTCGTGGAGCCGCGCTTCGGGCATCTGGAAGTAGCCGTTGTTGCCGGGTTGGCCGTCGAAGTCTTCAAACATTGCCGCCGTACAGCCCATGAGGGAGCCATCGGCGAAAATCTTTGTGGCGCCGTAACGCAGCCAGTCGTCGCCGAACCCGGTGTGCATGCCGAGATCGAGTGCGAAGGGCTCGTTGTCATCGGCGTGATGTGCGCAGCTGTGCAGCGCGTCGACCGACGCCATCATCGTGACGCGCACCCGCAAGCGATTCGCTCTTCGAGCCTGCTGATAGGCAGCCACTTCGACTGGTTCAGCCGTGCCGAGAATGCCGCCGACGCCAGCCTCCTGGCAGCTCGTAATGCCCTCAGACAGATAGCGATCACTGGCGAGGCCCAGATTGATGGCCATTTCGCCAACCGATCGCGGGTGGACGAGCGAACGGACGAGTTGCTGTGCCTGCTCTTCAAGCAGCCCGTTGGGCCGGCCCTCGGCATCGACGGCCACCACGCCCCCGTCCGGCACATCGACCTCGCCAATTCGGGCAAGGCGCATCGCCGCGCTGTTCAGCGCGGCGAAGTGACCGGAGGTGTGATTGAGCAGGACTGGATGGTCGGGGCTGACGCGATCCAGTTCGTGGCAGGTCGGGTGGCGCCGTTCGGCCAGCTTGTTGTGGTCGTAACCGGCACCAACGATCCATGCACCATGCGGTGTCGAGGAGGCCCGCTCGGCAATTGCGGCGATCAGCTCCTCAATCGAGTGGACCGCATTGCCGCTGAGCGGAACCTCGCTGAGCGTGGCGCCGTACGCCTGCATGTGATTGTGCGCGTCATTGAACCCTGGCGCAACAAAGTGGCCGTCGAGATCGATCGTTCGACCCGCGTCGAATTGCGCCAGTTCGCCGCGCTGGGCGACGGCCACGATTCGGTCGCCGATGATCCCCATCGATCCGGCCCTCGGCTGCGCAGGGTCGACGGTGAGGATATTCGCGTTGTCGAGAACAAGGTCAAAGCGCACGTTGTGACCCTAGGCAGCTCGCACGACTGGGCCAGCAGTTGGCGACGAGGGTGCCGTTGACCAGGGCTGAACGACCCAAGCGGTACGGTGCGAATGCATGGGTGATCGTCTGATTGGCAAGCGGGTTCTCGTGACGAGTTGCGACACATATATGGGGCCACCCATTGTCGAGTTGTTCCGCGAGCAAGGCGCCGACGTCATTGCTGATGCGAGCGCACTTATCGGAGCAACCGAACCAGCCGACGTGTTGGACCGTGCTGGCGACATCGACGTCCTTGTCGCCAACCTCGACCTTGCTGCCTACGCCGCTCGGGTGCGCGACATCGACGACGGCCAGTGGATGGCGGGTTTTGATGCAATGGTCCACCCACTGATGCGTCTCGTCCGGGCAGCGGCTCAGCCGATGATCGACCGTGGTGGTGGCTCGATTGTTGCACTGACCTCGTCGTCGCCATTGCGACGCATGCGTCCGCAAGCAACAAGTTACGTCACCGCACGAGCAGCCCAGAACGCGTTCGTCCGATCTGCGGGCCATGAATTGGCGGCACATCAAGTGCGGGTCAACGCAATCGCTCAGAACTTCGTCGAGAACGAGACGTACTACCCGCCGTCGATCATGGAGAACGAGAAGTTTCGTGATCGGCTGAAGTCGGAGGTTCCTGCGCAGCGCCTTGGTGCGCCCCGCGAAACCGCCGAGCTTGCATTGTTCCTCGCAAGCGATGCGTCCACCTTCACCTTCGGCCAAGTCATCAGTCTGGATGGCGGCTGGTCCTAGTTGTATTCGGCCGGGACTGAGAAACGGTGAGCCCTACAGCGAGCTTTGAATCGAGAACCAATCTCGGCGTTGTGGTGTCGGAGTAATCGAACTAGCGACCAACATTGACCAAATCAGCTGACGTGGACTTGAGCACGAACGACGAGCTATCGGGAAACTCTGTGACACCCCAAATGTATTGTTGAACGTATGGAGCAGGGGGTGATCGAACGGGTTGACGGGGGCGGCGCAATGGTCGCTGTCAACGACTCGACCCGGACGCTTCGACGAGCACGATCGGTGCAATTCGATGACGTCTGGCGGGCGCTCGAAACCGGCGCCTGGGTCACTGCCGGGTTCCGATCAGCAACGCCCTGGCTGTCGTCAATCACTGCCGAATCGCCTTCGGCTTCAAGCGTGACGCTGCGGCTCGCCGAACGAATCCAGCAAATGCCCCAAGTCAAAGCCACGTTCGCCGACGGTGTTCTTGCCGAAAGTGCCCTCCGCCAACTCACCGAGCTGTGGTCCTTCGACATCGCAGGCGAATTCGCCCGCGACGAACGAATGCTGCTTGGTTGGGCACTGCAGTTCGCCTCCGCTGACCTGAAAATGTTGCTCGCTACCTGGCTACTCCACAACGACCCCGATGCCGCCGAGAAAACCGCCCAGGAACAGTTTGAGTCACGAGAACTCCACCTGTCATCCATGCTCGACAGCATGGGTCGCCTTGACGGGCTCCTCGACCCAGAGGGCTTCAATTTGGTCCGCGAAGCAGTCCGTCATCTCTCAGGCCGCGCCGCCGACGACGAACGCCCCCGAGCGCAGCGTCAGGCCGACGCCCTGGTCACGCTCGCCAAGAACTACCTTGCCACCGACTCGCACGTCACAGGCAAGAGGCGCAACCGTCCCCGGTTTGTCGCCACATCGGACTACGACAACCTGATCGCCGAGGCCACAGGCGGCACGCTTGACACGAACGGAGGCCACATCACGATCACACCCGAAGCGGTTCGCCGAATCGCCTGCGACGCAAGCGTTCATCGGCTGATCACCAACGGACAGTCCACCGTGCTCGACTTCGGTCGGCGTACTCAATCGGTGTCTGACCCGCTCTTCGACGTTCTTGCCTTGCGCGACCATGGCTGCCGCTGGAACGGCTGCAACGTCGCCGCCGCAGCGTGCGATGCCCACCACGCCAAGCACTGGGCCGACGGCGGAACAACCGATCAATCCAATCTCGTTTTGCTCTGCTGGTTTCATCACCACCTGCTGCACGAACAGCACTGGAGTATCAAGCCCCTCGGGGGCGGCCACTTCACACTCCAAGATCCCCACGGGCAAACGCATCCAACGCGGCCGCCCCAGATCGGCCTCACCCTGCCACTGGCTCAACCCGTCGACGAGCACTCGGCAGCTCCGCTCTTCAACCCGCCGGTGTAACCGAGGGCTGACCCATCGGCGCGGCACACTGTCCCTGTGGAATTTCCGCCGCCCTTGCTTGCCGGTCGCGTCGAGACACCGCAGCCATCGCCTCTGCGCATCGTCGGGCTGACCAAGGCGTTCGGAACGAAACAGGCCCTCGACGGGCTGACGTTCGAAGTGCCGCAGGGCACCTGCTACGGCCTGGTCGGGCCGAATGGAAGCGGCAAGTCGACAACGATGCGGTCGGTCGTTGGCCTCGTCCGACCCGATGCGGGCTCAATCGAAGTATGCGGCGCCCTCGTGGCATCCGATGTAGTGGCCACTCGCCGTTCGATGGGAGTGATGCTCGACCCGCTCCAGCTCTTCGATCGGCTGACTGCCTGGGAATTTGTCGAGACGATCGGCACCATGCGCGGTCTCGACAAAGAAACCATTCGTGCCCGATCCACCGAGCTGTTTACCGTCCTCGATCTGATCGACGACGCCGGCCGACCGATCGCCGGCTACAGCCATGGAATGCGCAAGAAGACAGCGCTGGCGGCCGCCATCCTGCCCAGACCGCGGCTGGTCATGCTCGACGAACCATTCGAAGGCGTCGATCCGGTTGCATCACGTGCGATGCGCTCGATGCTCGACCGATTCCGTGCTGGCGGCGGCACGGTGGTGCTGTCAACACACGTGATGGACATCGTCGAACGAGTCTGTGATCACGTTGGCGTCATTGCTCAGGGGCGCCTCCTTGCATCGGGCCCAATCGACGAGTTGCGGAACGGCCGCCGGCTCGAAGACGCGTTCATCGACGTCGTTGGCGCCAGCGACATCGATGCAGGAGCGTTCGACTGGCTCACCGAATGACCCTGGCGCTCTCGCCATCGATCAGCACACCGACAATCGTCCGACAATTCGTCAGGTTGCGTTGGCGCTCGCTGCGTGGAGCGTCGCGGTCCGGCGGCGCTCAGAAGTGGACGGTGATCATCGGGCTGCTGGCCTCGGTGCTGGTCGGGGTCGCTGGCGGCGTCGGGCTAGCTGTCGGCGGCCAAAGGGCAAGCCAACCCGGCGTTGTGTTCGTGATCGCCTGCACGGTCATCGTCGCCGTCGTCGCTCTCGGTGTGATCGCTGGAATCAGCCAGCCGATCGATCCGCGGGTCCTGGCCACCGAGCCGCTCACCGACCGCCAGATGGCACTCGGGTTACTCGTCGGAACGGCGGTCGGCCCACCCGGCCTCTCGGGTGGACTCATCGGGTTGGGCTTGTTCGTCGGCGCACTGAGCGGAGCGACGACCGCTCCAATCGTCGCTGCCGGGGCTCTGTCGTTCCTGGCCACTCTTCTGCTCATCTCCCGGTCGACCATCAATGCGCTCGGTCTTTTCGCCACCCGTTTTCCCCGAACCGGCCAGGTCGTGGTCGGGCTGTTCAGCCTGCTGTTCTACGGCGGATTCCAGTTCCTGCCGCGGGTCATCGGCGGACTCGATGCCAACCAGCAGCGGACGGCAACCGAGATCTTCCAGTATTCACCGCCGGGCCAGCTCGGTTTGGGCTTAGCGAAAGCGTCGACCGAACCGTTGACGGCGATCGGGCACATCGTGATCGGTTCGGTTTGGCTCGTCCCACTCGCGGCGGTGTTCGTCTGGACAAACGGTGCACTCCTCGTTTCGGCGCCGCACACCAACGTCGGCTCGCAGAAAGCTGGACCGCCACGTCGTCAACCGATACGCACCCTGGCGCGTCGCCTCTGTGGCACCGGGCCGACGGGCGCTGTTGCATGGCGCGGCCTGCTGACCCGAGTGCGGACACCCCGAATTGCATTGGAGACCTTCACCGGGGCGGGTATCGGCCTGGCCGTCATCCTTGTCCCGACTCTCCTACGCGACGGTGTCGGCGCGGGCGCTGTGCTCGTTGGAGGCGCGGTACAGCTGGCTGTGCTCTTCATGGCCGGCAACAGCTTTGGTTCCGACGGACCAGCGATGAGTAACGAATTGTTGACGGGTGTCGACCCGCAGGTGCTCGTCCGAGGCAAGGCCCGTTCGGTGGCGATCATTGCGTCGCCGATTGCACTGATTGGGCCGCTGGTCGCCGCTGTGCTCACCGACGAATGGCGCTATTTCCCGGCTGGCTTCCTCGTCGGTATCGGTGGTCTGCTCGGCGGAACGGGCGGGGCAATCGTCCAGTCGGTCTTGGTGCCGATCGCCATCCCTGAAGGCGACAACCCACTCGCCAGTGGCGACTCAGGCAAGGGTTGCCTCGCTGGCTTCATCCTCGCCGGGGTCGTTCTTTCGCTGACCGTCGTGACATTACCAATTGCGCTCGCGCTGCTCTGGGCGCTCGATCGTGGCTCACTCTCACTGGTGACATTGTTTGCTGCCACCACACTCGCGATCAGCTACGGGGTGTACCTGCTGGGGATCCGCTTCGCGACTCGCCACTGGCGCACGCACGAACCCGAAATCTTCGCCGCGGTCATCCCGGCTCGTTGACCGAGTTCAGCTGCCGGCGGGCAGCAGCGCGACGTCGTCGCCAACGGCCACGTTGCCAGGCGTCGCAATGAGCGACCCGATCGACAGGAATGTTGCACGATCACGGTTGATCGTCTTCAGGAGTTCGATGTCACGGTCGAGGCCAGGCTGGGGGCGGGTCACCATGACGCAGCGATCGATTTCTTTGAAAACAGCGAGTTCAGCGCCTGAGCCCGCGGCACCAACCAGCAGGTGACGACCAACGAAGTCGTCTTCACCCGAACCGCTGACAACGATGTTTGTGCGGAAACGGCGCAGGTCCCACTCGCCGAGTGTTCCGGTCGATACCAACGACACGCGGCTCCACTGAGAGTCGTGCCACGCACCAGCGGGGCCAGTCCATGAAACCCAGTCAGCGTCCCGTTCGAAATCGAGCGGGACCTCGTACGTACCTCCAACATCACCTGCGGCACGGAGTTCGACCTCCTGGCCAAGCCAACGAGACAGTGCAGCCGAAGCTTCACCCGATGCAACTTCACCGATCTCTGGGATATCGATCACCACCTCGCCGTCGACCACTCGGGCCGAAGCGAACAACAGCTGCGGAGAACGTCGCGCCGTGAGGACGGTTCCGGACGCCACGTCGAAGACACCCCAGCAACGGTCACCCGCAATCCCAAGTTCGCCGACGTAGGCAGCATCGAGTTGCTCGCCACCCATCGACTTGACCGGATACCGCCACAGTTCAGTCACGTACATGAGGCCCAGCCTGGCACAGGCCAGCCGAGCTGTTCAGGCGGATTCGCACGTGCGTTCGCTCCGCGCCTGCCTCGTCGATAAAGTGCAGGGATGAACGAACCCAGCACGACCGTCGCCGAGAACGCAGCAACCGCCGATGCGCCGGCCGTCGAGCTCATCGAAGAGGAACTACTCGTCGAGGAGATCTCCATCGACGGCATGTGCGGCGTCTACTAAGGCCGTCTGCGGCCTCGACCATCATGACCGACTCCCTGCTTGAGCAACGGCTGGCGCTGCATCCGCAGGTGGCCCTCCGCCCGGAACCATTCGGTGCGCTTGCGTACCATTACGGCAACCGGAAGCTAGTTTTCCTGAAGCACCCTGACGTCGTGCGGCTTGTGCAAGCCCTCGACGGCACCGGCACCACCGCCGAGAAACTCTCCGAGTGCGACATCGACGCGGCCCGCTGGCCGTCGTTCGAGCGCGCACTCGCCAACCTCCACGCATCGGAGATGCTCCAATGAGCAAGACTCAACTCGTCGAACAACTCAAGAGTGGCCTCGACGCCCCCATCTGTCTGACGTGGGAACTGACCTACGCCTGCAACCTCGAATGCGTGCACTGTCTTTCATCGTCGGGTCGGCGTGACCCACGCGAGTTGACGACCGACGAAGCCAAAGCCGTCCTCGACGAACTGCACGACCTTCAGGTCTTCTACATCAACATGGGTGGCGGTGAGCCGATGATCCGCCGCGACTTCTTCGAACTGCTCGAATATTCAATCGGCCGCGGTATCGGCGTCAAGTTCTCCACGAACGGAGCCTTCATCGACGCCGAGAAGGCCAAGCGTCTCACGGCGATGGATTACCTCGACATCCAAATCAGCCTCGACGGCACTGACGCAATCACCAACGATGCTGTCCGCGGTGAGGGCTCCTACGACACCGCAATTCGGGCGATGAACTACCTACGCGAAGCAGGCTTCGGCGAATTCAAGATCTCGGTCGTCGTCACTCGCTACAACGTCGACCAGCTCGACCAGTTCAAGGCGCTTGCCGACGAGTACGGCGCCCAGCTCCGCATCACCCGCCTGCGCCCGTCGGGCCGCGGCGCCGACAGCTGGCACGACCTCCACCCCACACAGGCGCAGCAACGTCAGATCTACGACTGGCTGGTCCTCAACGGCGAGAACGTCCTCACAGGCGACTCGTTCTTCCACCTCAACGCACTCGGGGAAGAACCCCTGCCGGGCCTCAACATGTGCGGTGCAGGCCGCGTGGTTTGCCTGATTGACCCAATTGGCGACGTCTACGCCTGCCCGTTCGTGATCCACGACGAGTTCAAGGCTGGCTCAGTCCGCGACGCGGGCGGTTTCAGCCAGGTGTGGAAGCAGAGCGACCTGTTCACCGAACTTCGTGAGCCACAGTCGGCTGGCGCCTGCTCCGCCTGCGGCGAGTTCGACGCCTGCCAGGGCGGCTGCATGGCCGCCAAGTTCTTCACCGGTCTCCCGCTCGACGGCCCCGACCCCGAATGCGTGAAGGGTCATGGCGAAGCCGCTCTGCTTGCAGCATCGTCGGTGCAGGTACCGAAACCGATGATGGACCACTCCAAGCCCAGCCGCGTTTCAGTCACCATCGGACGCCGCTAACTCCGACTTGAATCGTCAGTCGGCGGCGAGACCGGCGACGTAAGAGTCCTCGAGCGCCGTGCGAATCCCGTCGATCTCCATGTCGAACTGAGTTCCGACAATGTCGGCCAGGTCGGGGGTCTCGGCCAGGTCGGCCCACGACTCTGGCTGCCAGACCTTGCCTCGACGGAACGACTTGGCACAGTGGCTGTACAGCTCGGCGACTTCGACCACGATTGCTGCCTTCGGCCGCCGCAGTTCAACGGTGAAGCCGTCGAGGATCGCTGCGTCGGTCGTCACCGTTGCCGGCCCGTTGATACGAACTGTTTCGTCTTTACCTGGCATCACCAGCAGCAGTCCGACGAACGGATGGGAAACAATGTTTTCGAGCGTGTCGAGCCGGTTGTTCCCGTTCAGGTCGGGGATCGCGATGTGGCGATCGTCGAGCCGTTGCAAGAACCCTGGCGGCCCGCCTCGCGGCGACGCGTCCATCGAATTGCCGCCGTTGGAAGTCGAGATAACCATGAACGGACATCGATCGATGTACGCCGCCGACCTCTCGTCAATCACATCAAACGCCTTGTTCGCCACGAGCTCATTTGGTTCTCGATACAGCTCGCGGAGGCCGGCCCGGTCGGTGATGCGGTCAGTGATCTGCATCCTCTGAGACTACGCCGAGCGGTCGGGTGAGATCACTGCGGGTGGGCCTGCATCCGTGACGAACTCGACCCGTTGCACGGCCCGGGTGATCGCAACGTAGAGCAGGCGTGCACCCCGTGGTGTCGGCTCGTCGCCGTCTTCGTGCAAGATTTCGTGCGGGTTTGCGACGATGACCCCATCAAATTCGAGGCCCTTGACCGACTCAGCCGTGAAGACCGGCACTTCGGCTCGCTCAAGATCATGGACGTGGTCAGTCCCGACGAGATCGTGCTCGGAAAGCGCCGCGACGATCGCATCGTGGAGTCCTGCAGGCGCAACGATGCCGGTCAGCTTGTGACGCGACTTCATGATCGCCGTTGACGCGGCCACGGTTGCTGCGAGTTCATTTGATGCGCAGCGAACCCAGCCCGGTGGTTCACCGGAGTTTCGAACACTGCGGCTCTCGGTGGCGTCCACTCTCGTCAGCGGGAGCAGGCGGTTGGCGATGCGCAGAATTGGTTCGGGGACGCGATAGCCGATGGTCAGATCGACCACGACGCCATTCGAGCCGGCAGGCCCGAGGTGGGCAAACACTTCGCTCCATCGCTCCTGACCGGCCGGCGTGGTCGACTGGGCGACATCGCCAACCAACGTCATCGACGACGACGGGCTGCGGCGCCCGATCACGCGCAGCGCCACGGCCGAGTGGTCTTGTGCTTCGTCGACGACGACATGGCCGTAGGTGAACGGCGAACCGTTCAGCAGTGAGTTGGCCTCGTCGATCAAGAGTTGGTCGGCACGGGTCCAGGCGCGCTTCTTACCCCGCGGACCCGGCAGTACGTTGTCGACGAGCTTGGCCGGTTTCTGCGTTGGCCACGCCTTGTTGATTGCCGTCTTCAGCGGCCCGGCCTTCGACCAGGCGCCGTCGTCGCCCGTGCGACGGAGCAACTCACGCTTTGCCAGTGCGGTCACGCGGACACGCCGTTCGTTAATCGGGCTGATACCACCCTTGGCGACCTCGAGCCAGCCGGCGATCTCCTCGGACGTGAACACGTGGTTGCGAGCGCCGATCGGCACAACAAGGTCGTCGTCAGGTGGGCCAATCGCAGCGAGAGCCGCTGCCTCGAGTTCACTGAGACGGTCAGCCGAACCCTTCCAGCGAGCGAGGTCAGATTCATCGACGCCGGTGACGTCGACGCGGGGGATGCACAATTCATCGGCGGTTGCCTGGCGAACGCTGCGCTCACCAAGCGACGGCAGCACATTGCCGATGTAGTCAAGGAAGGCCTTGTTCGGCCCGACAATGAGGACTCCCTCGCGTGCGAGGCGGGCGCGGTGCTCAAAGAGCAGGTAGGCCGCTCGGTGGAGCGCCACAGCGGTCTTGCCGGTGCCCGGACCACCCTGGACAATGAGCACCTGGTCGATTTCAGAGCGGATGACGACGTCCTGCTCACCTTGGATCGTGGCGACGATCTCACGCATCTCACCGCTGCGTTCTGCGCCGATTTCGGCGAGGACCGGGTCAGGAATTCCGCCGGCGACATCGCCCGATTCGGGATCGTCGAGTTGCTCGTCGAGGTACGCGACCAGCTCTCCGTCATCGAGGGTGAAGCGGCGTCGAAAATCGATGCCGAGTGGATCAATCGCTGTGGCGCGGTAGTAGGGAGCGGCAATCGGAGCTCGCCAGTCGACGACAACAGGGTCATGCACTTCGTCTTCGATATGGCGGCGACCGACGTACCACGTGTCGTCGTCTTGATCGATTCGACCAAAAAAGTCGCCGGCACCCGGTCCCTTCAGGTCTTCGATCGCAACGGCGACCGTGACCTCGATGTACTCCTTGGTGATCGCGTCGGCAGCGCTGTTGGGGTCGACAGCCGAGAGTCGTTCGATCATCCGATCGCGTGATTGGCGTGCAAAGGCCAACCTTGAGCGCTCGTGATCGAGGTCGGGGAAAAGGTCGTCGTTCACGGAGCAAGCGAGGGTAACCCTCAAGCAGACCACCCACCGAAGAATTTTCAGCTCACGCGTTCGTTGAGCGCAGACCGGTACGTGCGAAGATGCCACCTGTGCTGGCGCTGCTGCTCATTTTCTTGTCGTACGCGATCGGTACTTTTCCGAGTGCGATCATCATCGCTCGCGCCAACGGCATCGACATCTCCACAGTCGGGTCGGGCAACCCTGGTGCTTCAAACGTCACCCGGGCGCTCGGGTGGAAGAAGGGCGTGTGGGTTTACGTGCTCGATGCGCTCAAAGCTGGCCTCGCCACCGGGCTCGGCTTAGGGATGGGTTTCGACTGGGCCGGCACCGGACGGCCACTCGGTTACGTCTGCGCAGTTGCAGCCGCGCTCGGCCACATGTTCCCGGCCACCCGCAACTTCAAGGGCGGCAAGGGCGTGGCCTGCGGGTCAGGCGCCTTGATCGTGCTGCAACCGATTATCGGCATCGCTGCACCGATCGTGTGGTGGCTGCTCAGCAAGATGACCGGTAAGGCTGCGCTCGGCTCAATCCTGACCGTGGGCTCCGTACCGATCGGCCTCGCGCTGACTGGCCGGCCAGCCTGGGAGTTCGGCGCAATGGCCGGCCTGTGCGGCCTCATCTTGGTGAAGCACTGGCGAAACTTCGGTCGGTTGATCCGACGCGAAGAGCCCGGCCTCCGCAGCTGAGCTGGCTGCGTCAGGCGGGAACGCCACCGGTCGCAAACATCGCCGGCCAGCCGCCCGTGTGGATGAACACGATGTCCTCGCCGGCGAATCGGCCTTCCTCAGCGAGACCAAGGGCCCCCGACAGGCCTTTGCCCGAGTAGGTGCGATCGCACAGCCAGCCACCGTTGGTCGCCGCCCAGCGAACCGCGTTGTCGCCCGCTGGGGTTGGCACTGCGTAGTCGTCACCGATCCAGCGCGTGTCGACTTCCACGTCGGCGGGGTCGATGCGCACATCGGTGAGCCCCATGAGGTCGAGCGTTTGATTCGCCAGGTCGGCGATATCGGGCAAGCCAAGGTTCACTCCCTTGGCGACGCCGATGGCGACGATGGCGGGAACGGCACGGCCTGCAGCAACTGCTGCAGCCCTGCCAGCGAGGAGGCCCGCGTGCGTGCCACCGCTCGACGACGTGAAGACAACAGTCGACGGCTCGATACTCGATGCGTCACATTGGTCGAGTAGCTCGATGAATGCTGCGGCATAACCGAGTGCTCCGACTGCAGTGCTGCCGCCGATCGGGATCGAGTAGGGCGCCAGGCCAGCGCCGCTCAGCTCGCGCGTCAGCAGTTCGCGTGCGATCTCAAGTTCGCCCCAGTGGCTCGGGGATGCTCCGGTGTAGTGCAATTGGGCACCGAACAGCATCGACAGGAGCTGGTTTCCGGTCGCTGCATCCGGTTCGTCGCCAGAAAGGACCAGGTGAACTTCCATCCCGAGGCGAGCACCCGCAGCAGCAGTCATCCGGCAGTGATTCGACTGTCCTGCACCAACCGTTACGAGAGCCTGAGCTCCGGCTGCGAGTGCATCACCGCAGAGGAAATCGAGCTTGCGAGCCTTGTTTCCGCCCCCACCAAGCCCGGTGAGATCATCTCGTTTGACCCACAACCGCGCTCCTCCACCGATCACCGGGCCCTGCTCGAGAGGTGTCGGCGTGGTGGCGAGCGTCGCTCGCTGGAGGTGCTCAAACATGGGATCCATGCTAGGCACAGATCTCGATGACCACCGATTGGAACCCGTTACTGCGCGCCGAGTTCAAGAAGCCCTACTGGGCAAGCCTGCAGACGTTCGTTGCCGCCGAGCGCACGGAGCACTCGGTGTATCCAGTGCCTGACGACGTGTATGCGGCACTGCGGCTCACGTCGTACGCCAACACAAAAGTGATGGTGCTCGGGCAAGACCCATATCACGGCCCTGGCCAGGCCCACGGCCTGGCATTCTCCGTGCGCCACGGGATCAGGACACCGCCGTCGTTGCGGAACATATACAAAGAACTCCACGCCGATCTCGATCTGCCAATTCCGTCGCATGGCAACCTCGAGGGCTGGGCACGCCAAGGTGTTCTGCTCCTCAACACGCGACTGACCGTCCGGGCCGGCCAAGCAAATTCGCACCAGAAGCAGGGATGGGAACAGTTCACTGACGCCGTGATCCAGGTCGTCAACGACAAAGAAGATCCGGTGGTCTTCATCCTTTGGGGAAACGGAGCACGGAGTAAAACGAAGTTCATCGACGGGTCGCGACACACGGTGATCGAATCGCCGCACCCATCACCACTCAGCGCGCACAACGGATTCTTTGGAAGCAAACCATTTAGTCGTACCAATGAGGCATTGGTCGAAGCCGGTCGTGAGCCAATCGAATGGGATCTTTCATCCGATTCGGTTGACGGCCAACCTGAAGAGGCAGACTGATGGAATGGCTTGGCAGACCAGCAACAGGGTGATGCAAATCCGGAAGAAGTCCGGCGCGATCGACACAACCGTCGAGATGCTCGACGGATGGCGGCTCCACCTGTCTGGCCGGAACGCATCTGTCCTTGCGTTTTTCACCTTCCTGTCGATTTTCCCGCTCATGCTCGCGGCGACGACGATTCTCGGAATCATCCTCGAGGGCAACCCTGATCTCCGCAACCGGATTATCGAAAGCGCAGCCGACGAAATCCCCGTCATCGGGGCCGACATCAAGGAGAGCCCTGACGCACTCAACGGCTCGATGTGGGTGGTCGTCGCCGGCTTGCTTGGAGCAATCTGGTCGTCGACCAAGGCATTCGTTGGGCTCCAAGGCGCTCTCGACGACACATGGGAGGTGCACGTCGACAATCGTGCCGGGATGCCGATTCAGCGCGGTCGGGCAATCATCGGGCTACTGATCGTTGGTACGGCACAGGTTGGTGTCCTTGCAATCACCGCGGTCGTCAACGCTGCCGGGCTCCCAGGAATCAGCCAATTCCTCGTCGTCATCGCTACGGCACTTCTCAACGTGCTGGTGCTCGCCACCATGTATCGGTTCCTCACCTCGGGCGATCCGACTTGGGGCGAGGTCTGGCCAGGAGCGATCATGGCTGGCGTCATCTTCAGCGTGCTGCAGTTCTTTGGGCCGCGGCTGGTCGAGACCATTGCAACGAATGCTGGAGACACCTACGGCACCTTTGCGATCGTCCTTGGGTTGATCACTTGGCTGAGTTTTATTGCGATCGCGCTCCTCATGGCAGCCGAGCTGAACTCAGCAATCGTCCGGCTGCGCGAGACCCCAACCGGCGCGCACGATGTGCACGACCTTGGCCCCGACTTCGATCTCGCCGTCAGGTGATAATCAGGTAGCCGTCGACTTCGGTGAGTAGGTCAGACGTTGGCCGCTCGGGAAGCGCGTGACCAAGATCGTGCGAACGGACCTCGCCGATCCACTGGCTGTGCTGGTACTCGTGGTTGGTCACGGCGATGATCAGCCCGACCGCAATCTCGCCAAGTTGTGCCGGTGCGCCAACGTCGCCGGATGCGATGTTGCCCATCCGGAAGTGGAGCCGTTCGGCAGCTGCGTCGCGATACGCACGGATTCGGTCGAGGCCTGGCAGCTCGCCGCGATCAGGCTCGGGGGTTGCGCCGTCCATCAACCGGTCGAGTTCGACATCGAGCGACGGCTCGGCTGCCGTCAGATTGCGAACCATAAAGTGCGAGACGGCAGCTTGGTGGCCAAGATGCCAGCCGATCGCGCTGAAGTCAGCATGGGGCCGCCAGTGCACTTCATCGCTTGTGAGATCCCCCCACAGTGCATCGGTGTAGGCCTTCGCTCGGTCGAATTCGACGAGCAGGTCGGAGATGGCGAATCGACTCATGGAGTCCTACTTGTGAGCTGGGCTCTGATCTGGCCGGCGGTTCGCTCCGCTGCTTCGAGTGCGCCTTCGATGTGGCCCGGGGACGTGCTGGCTGTTTCGGTCGATGTCCAGTACAGCCGACCGCCGAACGACGGGCCTCGGAACGCCTTGTGACCGAACATTTGATAGGCGGTCAGCTGCTCGACTCCAGGCGGCGACGTGAACGGTTCTGCTCGCCAGTCGCAGATGTAGATGGCATCGGGAAGGCCCGCTTCGGGGCCAAACATCGTCACAAACTGCTCGACGATTGCCGCCTCGGACACCGTTGGCTCACCGGCCTGACGGGCTGGCACGAAGCCGAAGAGCGCGCCCGGCACACCGTCGACTCCGCTCATGTCGTGGACTTCGCGCATCGGGCCGACGTGGCTGATGCCAGAGCCGGACAGACCAGCCCGCCGCCAGAACGCATCCGGGTAGCTGGCGACCGCCTTGGTGACGCCGCCCATCCAAACTGGCGTTGAGCGCGCCGCCTCGACAACGGCCTCCGGCAGGGCCGGGTCGAAATTAATCGACGCGACAGCGAGTGCCGGTGGGAGCGCCAGGACCACGGCGCGAGCGACGAGATCGCCCGCATTGGTGGTCGTCGTGACGGCGTCGTCGGCGTGAGTGACCGCTGCAACCGTGGCGGACAGGCGAAGCACGCCATCCGGGAGTTCGTGGGCAATGGCCAGCGCGAGCGAGCTGGCGCCGCCGACAAAACGTCCCGACGCGACGTCGATGGGGTTCCCGTCAAGGCGCTGCATCCCACCGGGATCGTGATACACCGCATCGCCATCGAGATGCTGTGCATGAATGGGCACGCCGAGGTCACCGATCAGCGCCTGGACCCGCGGCTCATTCGGCCAAAACCATGTGGCACCAAGGTCGAATCCGTCGACCGCGTGCAGCCGCCCGCCAACCCGGTCGCGCGCTTCGAGCACGACGACATCGAGGCCAGCATCAACGAGGTGCCGCGCAAGCGCGAGGCCCGAGATCCCGGCGCCGACGATGGCGACGTCGCAGGGGGAATGACTCACAATGCTCAGGCCAGCCTGGTGGCGATGACGCTGGCGTTCTCGAGAGTCCGATGGACGGGACACTTGTCGGCGATGGCGAGCAGCTTGTCCCGATCCGCGTCGGTGAGATCGTCGCCCTCGATCGTGATGACGCGTTCGAACCGGTCGATCATGTTGGTGCGGCCCTCGGCGATGCCGGAAAACACCGCATCGTTCTCAGCACATTCGAAGCAGTCGTCGGCGTGGACTTTGCCGTGGGAAACCTCGACGATGACCCGATCAAGCGGAAGCTTCTTGCGGTCGGCGTACATCCGCAGTGTCATCGAGGTGCAGGCACCGAGGGCTGCGCCGAGGAAGTCGTACGGGGCGGGGCCGGCATCGAAGCCACCAATCGACGTCGGTTCGTCGGCGAGTAGGCGATGCTGACCGACCACGACATGGTTGAGGAACGGGCCCTGCGCTGTTTCGGCGACAACCACCGGCGCTGAGGCCTTTGGTGCATCGAGGGCGCCGCTCTCGTCGTCGACATAGCGGTTGGCGAACCCGGCGATCATCGATGCAGCGAAGGCCGCGTCGCTTGCCTTGGTCAGCAAGTGGTCGGCACCGTCGAGCGAGACGTAGCTCTTGGGGTGCTTGGCTGCGTCAAAAATCTCGCCCGCGTTGTCTATCCCGACCGTGTTGTCGACGGGCGAGTGCAGCACGAGCAGTGCCTTCTTGGAAGTTGCGACACGCTCGACAACGACGTGATTCTGCAGATCGTCGAGGAACTGCTTGCGGATGGTGAACGGCCGGCCTGCGAGTTGCACTTCGGCATGGCCCGACGCCTCGATCTCTTCAACCGACGACTGGAAAATCCCCGTGACGTGCGCCGCATCGGACGGGGCCCCGATGGTCGCGACGGCCCGGACCTCAGGGATCTCACCTGCGATAGCGAGCACTGCGGCTCCGCCGAGTGAATGCCCGATCAAGAGTTGCGGGGCCCGGTGCTCGGAGCGCAGCCAGTCGACTGCTGCCAAAACGTCATCGGTGTTCGACGTGAAGTTCGTATTGGCGAACTCCCCCTCGCTACTACCCAGCCCAGTGAAATCGAACCGGAGCACGCCAAACCCGGCGTCAGTAAGTGCGGTGGCAATCCGCGATGCCGCTTTGATGTCCTTACCGCAGGTGAAGCAGTGAGCGAAGAGGGCAAAGGCCCGAGGCGGCCCAGCGGGCAAGTCAATTCGGGCGGCGAGTTCGGCGTCTTGACTGCCGGGGAAAGTGATTCGTTCGATTCGTGCGGCCATATGGGGAACCTAACGCTCACCGAGGCCCAGCGTTCGCCTCCTTCTTCACCCCCACTCTCACCCCCCACTCTCACCCCCCACTCTCACCCCCCACTCTCACCCCCACTCTCACCCCCACTCTCACCCCCACTCTCACTCGGCAGGTAGTGACGCGTCGGAACGATCGCCGCTACTATCTCGCCAGATGTTGGCTCTCACACTCGGCGGCCCGCACCGATGATCGCAGCACTTCCCGCCTCGGGCCTGCTGGCAGCAGGTGATTCGACGATCGGGCCGACGCTCGCGGTCATCGTCGGCGCCGGCATGGCCGCTCAATGGATCGCCTGGCGCACTCAGATTCCGTCGATCATCGCCCTGCTGCTTGCGGGCCTCCTGCTGGGCCCCGTGACCGGCGTCATCGACCCAGATGAATTGCTCGGCGGCAATCTCTTTCCGCTGGTATCGCTCTCGGTTGCCCTGATTCTCTTCGAGGGCGGCCTCGACCTTCCCCCACGCGAGTTGCGCAACACTGGCGTCGTCGTCCGCCGATTGATCACCATCGGCGCCGTGATCAGTTTCCTGATCGGCTGGTACGCCTCTCGCGAGATCTTCGGCATCTCGAACCAGACGGCAATCGTGCTCGGTGCCGTCCTCGTCGTCACCGGCCCGACCGTGGTCGGCCCGCTCCTCCGCTTCGTTCGCCCCTCCGGTACGACCGGCCCGATCCTGCGCGCCGAAGGCGTGCTGATCGACCCGATCGGCGCCACCGCCGCACTGCTGGCGTTCGAAATTGTGCTGCTCGACGGCGCCAACGAGGCGATCCTCAAAGTGGCGGGCATTCTGGCGCTCACCATCGTTGCCGGCGCCGGTATCGGCCTCCTTGCTGCGTTTGTCCTCGACGAAGCGCTCCGCCGATTCCTCATCCCCGACCAATTGATCGTTCCGATCACCTTCGCCGTCGTCGTAGCGACCTTCGTCGCAGCAAACGAGGTCCAGGAGGAGTCAGGGCTCCTCACGGTCACCGTGCTCGGTATGTACCTGGCCAGACGCGACACGTCGACCGTACGACACGTTCTCGAGTTCAGCGAAAGCCTCCGCACACTGCTGATCTCTGCGTTGTTCATTCTCTTGGCGGCCCGAATCGAAGCTGACGCGCTCCGCGACGTGCTACTCCCCGCACTGGGCTTCCTCGCCGTCTTGGTGCTGATTGCTCGTCCTCTCACCGTCCTGATCTCCACGGTCCGGACGTCGCTCACGTGGCGAGAGCGAGTGTTCCTCATGGCAATGGCGCCACGCGGCATCGTTGCCGCCGCCGTGTCGGCGATCTTCGCGATCCGCATGGAAGAGGAGAACATCGCTGACGCTGACAAGATTGTGCCGATCGTGTTCCTCGTCATCATCGGAACGATTGTCGTCTACGGTTTCTTTTCCGGCCCCGCCGCGCGTTTGCTCGGACTGGCCGAGGCGCAAGCCACCGGCGTCCTGATCGCTGGCGCTCATGCCACGGCGCGAGGCATCGCCCTCCAGCTGAAAGAACACGGCATCAAGTCACTCCTCGTCGACACCGACCCCTACAACGTCACCCGGTCGATCTCGAGCGGGCTGGTCGCACGTCGGTTAAATATCCTTGCCGAAGATGCCGCCCACAACCTCGATCTGCGGGGCATTGGCCGCCTGATGGCATGCACGTCGAACGACGAGGTCAACGCCCTGGCCACCGCCCGATTCGCCCGGGAGTTCGGCCGCCGCGAAGTGTTCCAACTGTCGCCGGGCAGCCGCCGCTCCGGCGAAACCGGTGTTCCGTCCGAGTACCTCGGTCGCCAGATCGGCATCGACGGCGTGACCTACTCGACAATCGACGAACGAGCACGCCAGGGCTGGAAAGCACTGAGCACCGAAGCCGGCCCCAACCTGGACACCGCCGTCGATGACGACCTGTTCATTCCGTTGATCCGCGTGATCGACGAACAGATGGCGTTCCTCTGCCGTAACGATGCGCTCCCCGACGAGGGCATCGTGATCGGCATGGCCGCTCCGTCATTCCAGCGCGAACTGGACAACGCAGCAGCGGAACGGGCCGAGGCCATCGAGGCGGTCGAGGACTCAACTCCCAGATAGCCACAGCGCTCAGGTATCGAAGCCGATGCCGAGTCGGCTGAGGAACTTGAGCCAGACGTCCTCTCGGCCCTGCCGCTCATCGGCGCGTTGGATCGATTTCTTCGTGATGCCGACGACAGCTGACCGCAGCGGTTCGGGCGGGAACGGGAACGGTTTGGACCGGACCATCTTGAGTTCGGTTCGCTCGGTTTCGACGCCATCGGCGAGGTCGAGGGCAACCTGCGCACCGAAGCGGCTCGCAGCGACGCCCGGGCCGGTGTAGCCGCCAACCCATGCAAGCCGGTGATCAAACCGCGGCCCCCATGCACAGGTGAAGCGCTACGTCGTGCCGATCGGGCCACCCCAGCGATGGGTGAAGTCGAGGCCCTCGAGCTGTCGGAACGTCGAGAAGAACTGCTCGGCAAATGCCCCGTGAGTTTGCGTGCTCTGCTCGTGGCGTCGTAGCCACGCCACAAAATCCGACCGTCTGCGGTACGCAGCGTGTGGCGGAACTGGCTCGCAGCTTCGTCGATTCCTTCCCAGCGGCTCCACCCAATCGACGCCTGCTGCTCGTCGGTCAGCGGCTCGGTCATCAAAACATGGTCGTAGACCGGGATGATCCGTCGGCGGCTGGCACGCACCGGGCTGGGATACGCATTCGTCGCGACGATCACACGGTCGGCGCGCACCGACCCCATCTCGGTCGCCACACTGAGGCGCCCATCGAGCTCATCGGTATCAACGACCGGGCTCTGTTCGAAGATTGAGCCACCAAGGTCGAGAACGAGTCGGGTGAGCCCCCCCCCCTACGAGCTTGGCCGGATCGACGAGGCACTGTTGGAGGTCGGCGAACTTCTGCCCGTTCAGGCGCTGCGCGCGGTCTGGGGCATCCGGGCGGTCGGTCCAGAACACGGGTGGACGCACAGACGCGCGGCAGACAATGCCGTCTCAGCTGACCATCCGTGCAGAGCCATGTGGCATTCTCTCAACGTGTCGTCTGGAAACA